>JBNJDO010000001.1:0-104415 GCA_051744965.1 Thermodesulfobacteriota bacterium
GCCAATTTCCTGCAGTTCCCTGGCCTTGGCCCTGCTAATCAAGGTCCCGTTGCTGGAGATAACCGCCCGCATGCCCTTACTTACTGCATAGCTGGCCAATTCCGGCAAGTCCTGCCTGACCAAAGGTTCCCCTCCGGAAAATAGCAGCACCGGGGATCCGAATTCAGCCAGATCATCTATAATCTCCTTGGCCTGCCTGGTGGAAACCTCCTCTTGGACTTTGCTTACTGCCCGGGCATAGCAATGTACGCAGCGCAGATTGCAGCGCCTGGTAATATTCCAGACCACTACTGGCTTTTTATCCTGGGAGAACTGCAACAGATGGGAGGGCAAATCCTTGGACTTCCTGCCGTAGCGCAGAGCGTCGGAGGGTTCGATTGAGCCGCAATAAAGCTTTGATATTCCAATCATTTATTCATCCATTAACCTGATTATCTCATCCTTTGCAGGCTGGGTTTGGGTTATACTACTGCATCCTGTCCGTAGGGCAGGGCGCGGATTGCAGACTGATTAGCAGTTCCTGCCTGGAGACCAGAAGGCTTTGGTGCAGCTCTTGCTTTTTCTCTCTGGACAGGCGCTTAAAGGCCTTATGGTGCAAAAGCCTGTCCAGCTGATCCATCTCCTTGTGGATGCGCCTGATCCTGTCCTGGAAAGAATTATCCCCGGCCCAAATCCTGCCGGAAAGCTCTGCAATCTCACGGATTTCCCGGGTCAGATCCTGGAATCTCTCTGCTGAAAGCTCCTCCCGGGAACCTCGTCTGCAAATCCTGCTTATCCAGCTCCAGAACCTTTGCCACATCATTTCCCCACTGTAAGGGAAAATCCTTGCGATTTCCAACTGTGCTGCCAGTCCTGCCACATGGCTCATGTCTAGTGGATGCTTGCCCCTAAAAACCCTTGCTCAGACCAAGCAACAACAGGCTCAACAGCATCAAGAACAGATAAGGCAAAACCATGGCTAGCAGCACTCTGGGCCCAGGGGTCTCGTGCACCACTCTGAACCCGAAAAAGGTGCAGACCAGGGACCAGACAAAACCTGCCCAAGGCCCCAACACAGGCACCACCCCGAGTATCATGGGCGCATTCGCATAGGCTATGACCTTGAAGGTAGCCTCAAAACCCTTTTCCCCGGATTTGACAGCCAAAAGACAAAGATGGCTGACTGCTGAGTAAAAAAAGATATAGGCAGCCATAAGCAAGGGATACAGCACAAGCAAAGTAAAGGCTCCTGCCCCGGTCAGGGCCAGGCCAAAAATGCTGGCGGCCTCATCCTCCATGCCAGGCAACACCCCGGCCATACGCCAGAAAAAGATGCTCAAGACCTGGACTTCTGCTATGAGCAGGTAGAATATAAGGGGCATGGCAAAGCCCCTGCCCAAGGGCATTCGACTGAAGAAACCCACTGGGGCCAACAGCACCAGCTTGATGGTCAGCCAAAGCCCTGGAAAAAAACCGTGCTCCTGCAAATCCTCCCAGGGCACCTCCCAGGAGGCCTGGGGTCTTGCAGATTCATCCTTATTTGCACCTGGGGCCTCCTCTTGCAGGGACTCCAGCCTGGCCCAGATATCCGAGCTGTTCTCCCGGGCTGAAGATGCGCCATCC
Source organism: Thermodesulfobacteriota bacterium (assembly GCA_051744965.1). Taxonomy (GTDB): domain Bacteria; phylum Desulfobacterota; class Desulfovibrionia; order Desulfovibrionales; family Desulfothermaceae; genus CAZBUB01. The sequence continues at coordinate 1,603 of JBNJDO010000001.1, forward strand.
TGGTCTGGCGCTGTCTCCTCCTGGTCTTCTTCTAACCTGGAGGGCTCTTGTTCCTCATCCCCTTGCTTGGAACGGAAAGAGAACTTCTGGCGGCACTTGGGACATGTGGCCACAGTAGCCTGGGGCGGTATTCTATCCTCTGGCACATCCCGGCTGAAACCGCAGTGGGGGCACTCTACCTGCATAAGAACATCCTTTGCCAGCATCTGAAAAATTAATCACTCCAGGGCAGTACTGCAAGCCCAAGCTCCAGGGCCTGTGGCCCAAACAGACTCCCGGTTCAACAGGGCAAACCTTGTGGAACCAGGAGCCAAAGCCTCAAGCTCAGGGATTTAATCCAGCTTCTCAAAGTACTCCTTCTCTGCGCCGCACCAGGGGCAAACCCAGTCCTCAGGCAGGGATTCAAAAGGTGTGCCCGGCTCAATGTTGTTCTCTGGATCCCCTTCCTCTGGATCGTAAATGTATCCACAAGGGCATTGGTATCTCTGCATGGCAGATCTCCTTAGGCAAAAGGTTACTTTCTCCTGCAGCCCCTTGCTGCAGGCCTAGACGAAGCATAGCTTAGATCAGCAGCCAGGCCTGGTCAAGACAGCCGGGCAGGCTTTATCCCTTTTGAATCCAGGCATCTGCTGTATTCGAAAGGGAACAAACAGGATACTGGGATCAGGAGTTGCATTAAGAAGCAAAAAAAAATCCCACTCTGGAACAGAGTCATGCCTGGGCTGCAACCAAAGCCACTACCGCCCCGGTCATACAGGTGGCCAGGGTGCCGGCAACTATGGATTTCAGGCCCAGCTGCACGATCTCCTGCCTGCGCTCTGGGGCCAGTCCACCCAGGCCGCCCAGCATGATGCCCAGGGAACCGGGATTGGCAAAGCCGCACAAGGCATAGCTCATGATCAGCCTGGTACGTTCGGAGATCTCCTCTGGGCCTAGCCGGCTCAGCTCAGTGTAGGCCAAGAGCTCATTGAGCACGGTCTTGGTACCCAGCAGGGATCCGGCTGTGGTGCTTTCCTGCCAGGGTACTCCCAGCAGCCAGACCAAAGGTGCCAGGATCCAGCCCAGGATACGCTGCAGGGTCAAGGGCTCGCTCTGCACAGCAGGCAACAGGCCCAGGATCTGATTGGCAAGGGAAACCAGGGCCACCAGGACCACCAGCAGGGCCAGGATATTGATCAACAGCTTGGCCCCTTGCAGAGTGCCGTTGGTCACTGCCTCCATGCTGCTGCCGGCTGAAGAGGCCTCTCCCAGCTCAGCACCGGTAAGGTCTCCTTTTTGCACTGGGACCATAATCCTGGATATAGCTACTGCTGCAGGGGCACTAAGGATGGAAGCCACCAGGAGATGACCCATGGCCTGGGGCAGGACCGGCTGCAGAATGCTGGCGTAGAGCACCAGCACAGTGCCCGCAATAGTGGCCATGCCTGTAGCCATGAGTAGGAACAATTCCCCGCGCTGCAGCCTTTGCAGGTACTGCTTGACAAACAGTGGGGCCTCCACCATGCCCAGGAAGATATTGGCTGCAGCAGCCACCCCTTCTGCCCCGCCCACACCCAGGGTCTTTTGTAGGATATAGGAAAAGCCTCTGACCAATAAGGGCAACACCCTCCAGTAAAAGAGCAGGGAAGACAGGGCGCTGGCCACCAGGACCAGGGGCAGGCCCTGGAAGGCCAGAATATAGCTGCTTGCACCTGGCTTTTCCTCAAAAGGCAGCTCCCCACCGCCCAGATAGCCAAACACAAATGAGGTACCCTCCTGGGTAGCCTCCTGCAGGGCCAAAACCAGGCTGTTCAAGGCCAGGAATATTTCCTGGGAGGCAGGAACCCGCAACAGCAAAAAGGCCAGCACCAGCTGCAACCCCAGGCCCAGGGCTACTGGCCTCCAGGTTACTGCGCGCCGGTTTTCTGAAAAGGCCCAGGCCAGCCCCAACAGGGCCAGAATGCCCAGCACCGGCTGCAACATCTGCGGCATTTCCACCTCCTGCTTGTTGCCGCCAGCCCTAAAGACAGGCCCCTGGCTTAACTAAGCAGCCGCACAGCACAGAACTCCCCACACATAGCGCACTCCTGCTTGGAGGAAAATCCCTGCCTGCGCCTCTGGAAAAGCTCAGGATCCAGGGCCAGCTCCTGCATCCTTTCCCAGTCCAGATCCGCCCTGGCCCTGGACATGGCCTGGTTGCGCTCCTGGGCACTGCTGCGGCCCAGGGCCACCTCAGCACTGTGCGCAGCCAGAAGCGAAGCCATGATGCCCTTCCGCACATCCTCTTGGTCCGGCAGAGTCAGATGCTCCGCAGGGGTCACATAGCATAAAAAGTCCGCTCCATAAAATCCCGCCCAGGCCCCGCCTATGGCCCCGGAGATATGGTCATACCCCGGAGCAATGTCCGTGCTCAAGGGCCCCAGGACATACAAGGGCGCATCTTGGCAGATCCGCTTCATGCCCTGCATCTGGGACTGGATCAGATTAAGGGGCACATGCCCCGGGCCTTCCACCATGGCCTGAACCCCAGCCTGTCTGGCCTGGAGAACCAGCTCGCCCAGGATGATCACTTCTGCCCACTGGGCACTGTCCCCTGCGTCCTGGCCTGCGCCTGGCCGCAGCCCATCCCCCAGGCTAAGGACCACATTGTGCTGCTTACAGATCTTTAGCAACTGCTCAAACTCCTCATACAAGGGGTTCTCCTGGACATTCTCTTGCATCCACCTGGCCAGCAGAGCCCCGCCCCTGGAGACAATGCCCAGACAGCGCCTGTCCTTTCCTGCCAAAGCAGCTGTCTGTCTGGTCACCCCGCAGTGCAGGGTCATGAAATCTACTCCCTGCTCTGCCTGCTTGGCTATTTCCTCCAGGATTTCTGTCTTAGAAATCAACCTTGGACTCTTGCCCTGCTCCAGGTATCTTTGGGCCACGCTGTACAAGGGCACAGTACCCAGGGGCAGGCTGGTGCTGTGCAGCATCTCCTGACGGATCAGATCCAGATCCCCTGCTGTGGAGAGATCCATCACGGTGTGCGCTCCTGCACTCTGTGAGGCCTGTATCTTATGCAGCTCCATTTCCAAGTCCTGGACAAAGCCTGAGGTGCCCAGGTTGGCATTGACCTTGATCCTGGCAGGCTGGCCCACAATAGTTGGCTTAACCCCCTGGTGTGCAGGATTGGCCAAGAGTACCATGCTCCCTTTTTCCAGGCCCGCGCGAAGCAATTCTTCCTGCAGGCCTTCCTGCCTGGCCAGATCCTGGCCGCAGTTCTCATATATCCTTTGCAGGGCCCTGTTCTTATCCAGCATTCAAGCCTCCATTTTCACCTTTGCCACCCTCGCTGCCCCTATGGGGATACCTAGTCCCATTTGCCTGGAAAAACCCAAAGAAATGATTGGTGGGTCCGTGTCCCTGGCCCAAGGGCAAGGCATGTTTTATGGCCTGGTACACATACTCCTTGGCCTGCTGCACCGCTTGCAGCCAGGTGTCTCCCCTGGCCAGGCAGGCAGCTATGGCAGAGGAGAAGGTGCAGCCTGTGCCATGGGTATTGCGGGTGGGAATAAACTCCTTTTGCAAATATTCAAAGTTACAGCCATCATAATAGACATCCACTGCCAGGGAGCCCTCTAGGTGTCCGCCCTTTAACACCACCTGCCTAGGCCCCAGCCTGCACAGCTCCCTGGCGGCATCCTCCATCTCCTGCAAAGAGGCAATCTTCTCTCCCAACAGTACTTCTGCCTCCTGCAAGTTAGGGGTGATCAGATCCGCCAGGGGGAAAAGCTCCTGTTGCAGGGCCTGCCTAGCCTGGGGCTGCAGCAGCTCATGTCCGGATTTGGAGATCATCACCGGATCCAGAACCAGGGCCTTGTTGGGCCTTGTCTCCTGCAGGGCCTTGGCTACTGCCTTGATGATCAGCTCGCTGCTGACCATGCCGATTTTCACCGCGTCTATCCGCATGTCTGCAAACAGGCACAGGATCTGCTCCCGGACTATTTCCGGCTGCATCTCCTGTACTGCATACACGCCCTGGGTGTTTTGCGCAGTGACTGCGGTGATTGCAGTCAGGCCATAGACATTGTGGGCTTGAAAACTCTTCAGATCTGCCTGGATACCAGCTCCTGCGCTGCTGTCTGAGCCTGCGATGCTCAGCGCAACCGGCATGCCTTCAGGCTGCGTTTTACTGAGCATGGCTTAGCCTCTGCAGTATCTGTTTGGCAACCTTTTCCCCTGACAGAAGCATGCCTCCGAATATGGGCCCCATGCGGTAAGAGCCGAAAGCTGCATTAGCAGCCATGCCAGCCACAAAGACCCCGGGGAAGATCTCCCGGGTATTCTCCACAGTGGTCTTCTCCGCCACTTCAGCCCACATGGACTGCTCCCCCTGCAACCCTCCTGTAGGGGTGTCCAGACGGATATCATTTTTGCGCACCAGGGTTTGCAACACTTCCAGGTCGTGCCCGGTACTCTCCAGCAAGCACTTGCAGTTCAAGACCAGGGGATCCACGTGCAGCCCTGCCATCTGCACCGGACTGGAGTTGATCACTATCCCGGTAACCTGCTTTTGGCCCTGGACCTCGCGCAGGACCACATCCTCCACGCTGATGCAGGTAAAGAACTTGGCCCCTGCCAGGGCTGCCTTGGAAGCCAGGGTGGTGGTGGCTGCCACTGCATCCACAGTGTAGTAGCCAGGCCTGAACTCCTTTAGGCTCAAGCCGGCCTCTTCCAGGGTCTGCCTGCTCTCCTCCTGGAGCACAATAAAGTTCCAGGTCATGCCTCCGCCCCACATGCCGCCGCCTATGGACAGCTTGCGCTCGAAGACAGCCACATTGCAGCCTGCTTCTGCCAGCCTCCAGGCTGCTGTCATGCCTGAAGGCCCAGCCCCAATCACTGCTGCATCCAGATGCAGACTGGACTGCAGCTTGCGGAAGTACTCCGTGGCTATGGCTTCTGTGACAATGGTTTCTTGTAAGGACATAATAACCCCCGGGTGTTTTTTAAGTTCGTTAGCCCCAGGGAACCTGGAAACAGTAAATCTCCGCAGGGAATAAGCTGGCGCGGTCCGCAGCAATCCTGCCGGATAATCAGATAAGACTGCAGGAGGGGATCCGAGTTCCCTTCGACAGTACTAACTGTATCAGGTTCCATGGGTATGCTCTCAGTCCCGCTGCACTTAGCGGAACACCCCAATCGGATGCTTCTTAGAATAGCCCAAATTCTGGCCTTTGGCAAGCAGGCGGCCCCTGATTGACTACTGCATAAAACCTGGCAGCCAGAGGGCCAGATCAGGCCAAAGCAAAAGCAGGGCCACACAGAGCAAAAAGCAGGGTAAAAACAGGCTGACTCCCTTGAAGACCTGCTGCAGGTTGCTCTCTGGATCCAGGGAAGCCACGATAAAGGTATTGATGCCCACTGGAGGCGTGACTGCGCCCATGGTAGTCACCAGGGTTACCCAGACCCCGAACCAGACCGGGTCGTAGCCCAGGGACTGGGCCAAAGGGAAGAAGATGGGAATGGTGATCACCAGCAGGGCCAGGGCATCCATTATTGCCCCACCCACCAGGTAAATAACAAACACCCCGGCCATGATCAGTACCGGGGGCAGGGCCAGATCAGAGACCAACTGGGCAGCCTCGTACGGCAGCCTGGTCACAGCCAGAAACCTGCCGAACAGCACAGCGCCCAGGACAATGACCATGATCATGCAGGATATGCGCAGGGTGTCGTCACAGGCCGCAAGCAGCCTCTTCCAGCTCAAATGCCCTCCTGCCAGGCCCACCAGCAGGGCCAGAAAGGCCCCGGCAGCCCCAGCCTCGCTCGGGGTGAAGACACCAAAAAGCAGCCCGCCCATGACCAAGCCGAACAAGAGCAAGACCTCAATCACCCCGCGCAGGGACAAAAACCTCTGTTTCCAGCTGTAACTCTGCCCTGCTGGGGCCAGGTCAGGACGCAGACTGCAAAAGAGCCAGATGCTGGCCAGGAAGAACAAGGCCAGGGCCAGGGCAGGAAGCAGAGCAGCCCAGAACAGGACCGCAATGGACTGCCCGGTCTGCAGACCAATGATTATCAGCACCACACTGGGCGGGAGCATTACCCCCAGGGTGGAACCAGAGGCCACCACCCCGGAGCTGAACATTCGATTGTAGCCGTATTTCTTCATCTCAGGCAAGGCTACGCTGCTCATGGTGGCTGCAGTTGCTGTATTGGAACCGCAAATCGCTGCAAAGCCAGCACAGGCCAGTATAGTAGCCATAGCCACGCCACCCTTGACCTGGCCCATCCAGGCCTGGGCAGCCTGATACATCCTCTGATTCACACCGCAGTGGAAGCAGACCTGGCCCATGAGCACAAAGAGCGGAATCACAGTCAGACCATAGGAGGAAAGCACCTCCCAGGTCTCATCCCCGAGCATGCCCAGGGCAGCCCGCAGGTTCAAGACCGCCCAGAAGCCCAGGAAGCCGCTCAAGGCTAGGGCAAAGCCAACAGGGATCCGCAGCACAAAGATCAGCAGCAAGAGCCCTGCTATCCCCAGCAGGCCAATGCACAAAGGGCTCATGGCTCCTGCCCCTTGCTAAGCTCCTGCACCAGCTGCAGGAGCAAAACCAGCACCAAGAGCACAAAGCCCAGCCCCACTGCATAGACCACAGGATAATACGCCAGGCGCAGGGTCTCGGACAGTTCTCCGCTTGCTGCGAGCTGTCCCCCTAATTTAAAGAGCTGCCAGCTAAGCAGGGCAAAGAACAGAACACAGGCCAGTCTGCCCAAGAGCTGCACAGCCTTGCCTGCAACACCGGGCAAGGCAGGCAGGATATCCACCTGGATATGCCCTTTATTCAGCTGAGTGCTGCCCAGGGCAGAGGCAGCCACAAATGCCCCGCCCAAGCCCAGGATCTCGAAGGTACCCTGTAGGGGGTGACCAAAGAAGCGCAGCAGCATGTTCGCGCAGGCCAAAAGCATCAGCCCCATAAGCACCACCCCTGCCAGAAACAGATAAATGCGGTTCAGCCAAATCACCACAGCAGCCAGCATAACACTGTCCTTGTCGCGCTCTTAGCTTGTTTCCACAGCCAGCACTACTCCTGGGCGTACTCGTCCCGCAGCTTTCGCACATCCTGCAGGACTTTTTCCGCATCCAGGCCTTTTTCCTGGGCCATTTCCTTCCATTCCTGGACTACAGGCCTGGTCCTTTCCCGGATAATCTGCTGGTCTTCCTGGCTTAGATCAAAGACCTGCACCTGGTGCTCATTTTTGGCATATTCCAGGGACTCCTGCACATGCTCATCCATGTATCTGCCGGTCCAAAGGGCCTGCTCCTGGGCCAGGTCCTGCATGACCTGCTGTACATCCTGGGGCAGGGATTCCCATTTCTCCTGGTTCATGACCACTGCGAAGGGATAGACCTGCAGCTCAGTCATGGTCACGTAGGGGCAATAGGCAGCAAAATCCAAATCTTGGAGAACCTCTAAGGAGGATAACAGCCCCTGAACCACCCCTTTTTGCAGTGCTTCCGGGGTCTCAGGCATGGGCATGGAGACAGGAGTAGCCCCCAGCTCTTCCAGCATCCTGGAGGCTGTGCCCGAGGCCCTGAGCTCCAGGCCCTGCAGATCCTCCAGGCTACGCACTGCCTTTTTGCTCATGATATTGGAGGGGGCAGAGGTGAACATGGTCAAGACCTTGACTTTCGCGAACTCCTCTGGCTGGTGCTTTTGATACAGCTCCCAGAGCACCTTGCTGGCCTGCTTGGCAGAGGAAAACCCCAGGGGCAGCTCCAAAACCGAGGTCAAGGGAAAGACTCCAGGTTGATAAGCCATGCTCAGGCAGCCTATGTCAGCCTGGCCCTGGGTCACGCCGCGGAACATGTTCTTGGCCCCCAGCAGGGCACCCCCGGGAAAGGTGTCAATCTGCACTTTGCCCTCGGTCCTTTCTTGCACCTCTTGAACCCATCTTTCCATCTGCACGCTGGGAAAGGTCCCTGCAGGCGGGAAATTGGCATAGCTGAGCTGAATCTCCTGGGCCTGGGCTCCAGGCGCTAGAACCGCAAGCAACAAAAAGACTCCCAACAAGGCGGCTAAGATCCTGTACATGGCTTGCTCCTGCATTTTTAGGGTGTTAAAAGCAAAAAGGGCCGCAGACTTTCCTTGTGTCTGCGACCCTTGGTGGGCGTATCCTTTTTAGGCTATGGACTCAGCTCCGGTGCGCACCAAGACCGCAAAGGCCATGCCACCAAAGCCAGTTCAAATGTGTTTGCGATTTAGTCCTAGGCTGCATATTAATTGCATAAGCCAAGTCAGCTTGACCTGTCAAGTCCTGAGCTGGAGCACAAGCTGAAATACATGCCTAAAAGGCTTTATTGACCCCTTGTCCATTTTTTAATACTGGTTTTTTCTTTATGCTTAAGCTTGTTAACTAGAGCCAAGCCTAGGCGAACATGCACCTGCCAGCTTAATCAACAGCGGCCTAGACCACAGGAGTATACATGCCAGACTGCAAAATCTCACCCCAAGGACCCTACCCTTCAGCCCAGGAGCTAGCTCGCAGAGAAACTAGGGAGTCTGAATCCCCCCAGACCTCCTCGCCCACCTATAGGCTGGCATTCCAGGATTCGGATTTTCTGCTCAGAAGGGAGCTAAGGCCGACCCGCATCCAGCTGGAGATGCTCAAGCCGGAACTAACCCTGGAGGAGCAGGGGGTGGAGGCTACTGTGGTCATCTACGGCAGTGCACGCATCCCGGATCCAGAACAAGCCAGACAAAATCTCTCCAGCCTGCAGGAGAGGTTAACCCAAAGCCCTGAAGATCCAGAGCTAAAGCAGAGCCTGAAAAGGGCCCGCAAGGATCTGGAGAACAGCAAGTATTACCAGGAAGCCCGCAGACTGGGCCAGCTCATATCCAGCAACAGCACTGACCATGAACTAATGGTGATTACCGGCGGAGGTCCGGGAATCATGGAGGCTGCCAACAGGGGGGCTTACGAGGTGGGCTCTCCAAGCATCGGCCTGAATATCGTCCTGGAGCACGAACAGGTGCCCAACCAATACATCAGCCCAGAGCTTTGCTTTCAGTTCCACTATTTCGCCACCAGGAAGATGCACTTTTTGATCCGCTCCAAGGGTCTTGTGGCTTTCCCCGGAGGATTCGGAACCCTGGACGAAATATTTGAAACCTTGACCCTGCTGCAGACCCGCAAGATCAAGCCCATCCCGGTGATCCTCTTCGGACGCAAATTCTGGGAAAAGGTGATCAACTTCCAGGCCTTGGTGGATGAAGGCACTATAAACCAGGAAGACTTGCAGCTCTTTCATTATGTGGAGAGTGCAGAGCAGGCCTGGGAGATCATAGCCGGCTTCAACTGCCTGGCTAATCCTGCCTAGACTTGACCTCCTGCCAGAGCTTTTCTTTGGCCTGCATATCCAGGTCCTCCCAGTTGAGCCCCTTTTCTTCTGCCAGCTCCTGCATGAGCTTCCAGCGCTGCAGGAACTTCAAATTGGCCTGTTGCAGGGCAGAGTTGGCCTTGATCTGTTGCCTGCGGCCAGTCTCTACCAGGGTAAACAAAAGATCCCCGAACTCTTCCTGTTTTTGTTTTTCTAGGCCTTGCTCTAAGGCCCGCTTCCATTCCTGCCATTCCATTTGCAGGGCCTGTTCCTGCTGTTGATCGCTTGGCCAGGTAAAGCCAGCCCTGGCAGCTTTGGAATGCAGGCGATAAGCCTTGAGAAGCGGGGGTAGTCCCTGAGGAAGAGAATCAAACAGATTTTGCCAGGAGGTTTCTTGGTTCCTGGCCTTTTTTTCCTGCTTTTTGCTCTCCTCCCAGCTGGCATGCAGCTCCTGTCTAGTATCTATTCGCTTTTCAGAGAACACATGCGGATGCCTGCTGCGCATCTTGCCCGCGCTTTGCTCCCAGATCTCCTGCAGCTCCAGGCCCTGCTCCTGGCTAAGGAGCCTGGAAAGAAAGAAAAGCAGGAAAAAAACATCCCCTAATTCCTCCAGGATATCCTGTTTCTTGCCGCTTTGCACCGCCTCGGTCAGCTCAAAAGTCTCCTCCAGGAGGTAGTCGCAAAGGGAACGCGGGGTCTGTTCTTGGTCCCAGGGACAACCGCCAGGCCCAAGAAGGGTGTCTATAACCTGCAAAACCTGATCAGGACCATCCTCTGGCAATACAAAAGCTCCTTTTTAGATAGTTAGCCTGCTTCTTTGCTCAAGACTGCCTCTACTTTCTGACTTTTTGCAGTCGCCTCTGTAAAGGCTCAAAAGGCCGGAAGCTATTCCTAAGCTTGGCCACTTAGGGAGTAGACCGGAATAAGCATATCACAGAATGCGACAGCGACAATTGACTCTTTCAAGGGCGACTGCCAGTCGCCCCTACAAGCCTGCGCTCAACTATGGCTCGAGTCTTACGCAGGTACTGGCGGGATGGACGTGTAGGGGCGAGCGGCGCTCGCCCTTTAAGGAAAAAGAAAAACATAAGCTTGCATTTTGCTGCCCTCGTTATTTCCTGCCAGTCACTTAGGCTTGGGCCCTGTCCTGCAGAAGCTCCTGCACAGCCTCAGGCATGACTGCTTGCAGCTTGTGCAGTAAAAGGCTCAAAAAGGGTGCTAGCCTGGACTCGGTCAACAGACTAGACTCCTGGGGCAAAAAAAAGCTGAGCCCCAGAAACACCAAGCAGCCCAATATCAGACCCTTGCCCAACCCCAGCAGGGCCCCGGCCAAGCGATCCAGCCAGCCCAGAAACAGGGACTGGAGCAGACTCTGCAGGCCTGATCCCAGAAGCAGGAAAAAAAGCAGCACCAGGAGGAAGATAAAAGCATATGCGACTATCTCTGCGTATTCCTGGGCAGGGACAAGCCCCAGCAGATAGCTGGCTCCCAGGGGATAGTAAGTATGCGCTACCCAAAAGCCAAGAATAAGGCCGCAGATTGAGGCCGCCTCCCGCACCAGCCCCCTGAATATTCCCCGGAGTAGTGTATAGCACAGCAATAATAGCAAGAATATATCCAGGCCATTCATAGCCAACCATCCTTTGCCCGCACTCCGCGGGCTAAGATACCCTTGAGCAGATTGCCTCCAGCAGGAGCAGCACCCAGCAACCCTTGACAGAACATCAGCGAGTGCCTAATTTTTTCTTTTCAATCTCAAAACAACAGGAGTGAATTATGGCTTCCGCTGATATCCGTTTGGTTAAATTGATTAACGGAGACATGGTACTAGGCAAGATGGACCAGGCAGAAGGCAAGATCAAGGACCCTGCCATTCTGCAGACCATGCCCACCCAGCAGGGCGGTGTCCAGATGGCGCTTTTGCCCTTTGGCTATCCCTTTGATACAGAGATCGATGGAGAGATCTCCACCCAGCATGTAATTTACGAATACAAGAATGTGCCCGAGGACCTGAAAAACAAGTATATCGAGGCCTCCAGCAATCTGACCATCTCCTCCAGCGCTGACCTGCAGAATCTGCAGAACATCTCCGGACAAGGCAAACAAGGCGGCAACATCACTGACATCAGCGACCTGTTCAAGGGCTAGGCAGAACCAACCCCGGGCATCTAGAGCATTAGTAAACCCTGCCTCTTTTTTTTTCAACCTGATCCAGGTCTGCTTTGCCTGAGCCCGGTTATTTTTCTTCCACCTCCAGGTCTGTTTTAAGCACTCAAGGCGGCCTGCTAAAGCGGCCGTCTTTTTTCATTTTAGGCCCAAGCTGATCTATACCCATGCAGGATTTGATCCCCTTGCTCCAGAACCCCAGCCATTATCTGGGCACAGAATTTGGCACAGTGCACAAGGATCCGTCCAGGGTGGGCCTGAGGTGGGCCCTTGCCTTTCCTGACCTGTACAATGTGGGCATGTCCTACCTGGGTCAAAAGATCCTGTACCATGTATTGAATCAGGAACCCTGGATCTGGGCGGAAAGGGTCTTCGCCCCACAGCTGGATGCATCCAGGCTCTTGCGTCAAGAAAAAAGTCAGCTTTGCACCCTGGAATCCAAGACCAGCCTGCAGGAGCTGGACATACTGGGCTTTAGCCTGACCCACGAGCTTTGCTACACCACTGTCCTTTACATGCTGGATCTGGCGGACATCGCCTTTTATAGCAGTCAAAGGACCCAGGCAGACCCCTTGATCCTGGGCGGCGGGGGCATGGCCTTTAATCCCGAGCCTGTGGCTGATTTCTTTGATCTATTCTTGCTAGGAGACGGAGAGGAAGCAGTTTTGCAGATCTCCAAGAGAGTCTTGCAAGCCAAAGAGGCCCATATGCCCAGACAGGAACTTCTATACACACTGAAAGACCTGCCCGGGGTATATGTGCCTGCTTTTTTCCAGGCCTCTCAGGAGCAAGGCCCCCCTAAAGCCTTGCTGCAAGATTATGCAAGCGTGCAGAAACGCACCCAGCCCTATCTACGGCAGCAGGACTTTCCCAAGCAACAGGTCCTGCCCTTTGGCAAGCCTGTGCATGACAGGCTGAGCCTGGAGATAGCCAGGGGCTGCACCAGGGGCTGCAGATTCTGCCAGGCCGGAATGATCACCAGGCCGGTCCGGGAGCGCTCCCTGCAGGATCTGGAAGACATGCTGCTTGGTGCCCTGTCAGAAACCGGTTACGAGGAGCTCTCTTTCCTCTCCTTGAGCACCGGGGATTTCTCCTGTCTGGAAGGGCTATTCGCCAAAACCTTTGCCAAATGCGCCAGGGAGCAGGTGGCCATCTCTATGCCCTCCCTGCGGGCAGGTTCCCTGAGCCCAGCACTGATGAGTCTTCTGGGCAGGCTGCGCAGGACAGGCATCACCCTGGCCCCTGAGGCAGGCAGCCAGAGGCTGCGCAATGCCATTAACAAGGACATCCAGGAAAAAGAGCTGCTGCAGCACTGTCAAGAGATGTTTGCCCTGGGTTGGAGCGGGGTTAAGCTCTACTTCATGATAGGCCTGCCCACAGAGAGAGATCAGGACCTGGAGGCTATCCTGGATTTATGCCTTAAGGTGCAGGACACAGCCGGCAAAAGAGCCAGGCGCATGCAGATCACCGCCTCCATAGCCCCATTTGTGCCTAAGCCCCATACCCCTTTCCAGTGGGCGGAACAGATCTCCCTGCAGGAGACCAGGCGCAGAATAGCCTTGCTCAAGGACCTGTTCAAAGGACACAAGAGCCTCAAGCTGCGTTGGCATCAGCCGGAAATGAGCTTTCTGGAAGGGATCTTCGCCAGGGGGGACAGGCGGTTGGCTCCGGTGGTGTACAAGGCCTATCAGGAGGGGGACATCCTGAGCAGTTGGCAGGAGCACTTCAACCTGCAGCTCTGGCTGCAGGCCTTTGAGGCTTGCGGCCTGGATCCTGAAAAGTATCTGCAGGCCCGGACTCCAGGGCAGGGACTGCCCTGGGATCATCTGCACACAGGAGTCAGCAAGGACTACTTGCTCCAGGAATGGGAAAACTCCAGCCAGGGCAGTCGCACCAGGGATTGCCGCTTCCATGCCTGTAGCGGCTGTGGGGTCTGCAGTCTTAAATCCCGCAGCCCTGAACAGGCCAAGCTGGAGCCAGAGGCAGGCTTGGGGCAGGTCCTGAATCAGCGCTCCAGGGACCAGGAGCAGGAAGAACGGGTCAGCCTGGAATTCCACCAGGCAGAACCCAGTCGCAAAGAGGTCCAGCTGCGCATCTGGTTTAAGAAGACAGGCCCGGCCAAGTACTTGAGTCAACTAGAGCTGCAGGGCTGCCTGGAGAGGATCCTGCGCCGGGCTAACCTGCCGCTTAGCTTCAGCCAGGGTTTCCATCCCAAGCCTTTGCTTTCCTTCTCCAGGGCCCTGCCTGTGGGTGTGGCCAGTCTGGCGGAATGGTTCTGCGTGCATCTGCGCAGCAAGGAGTATCCCGGGGATATCCCTTCCAGGCTGAACCAAACCGCCCCCGCGGGGTTGGAATTTACAAGATTCCAAGAACTCCCTGCCGGCAAGAAGTCTGCTCCAGGAACTAGAGAGGAATTTGAACTTAGCTTTTCCCTGGATGCAGAAAACTGCTCCAGGCTTATCTCAGCCTGGGAGGATCTCTTCCAGGCCCGGAGCTACCCTGGCCGCCTGCAGGGCAAAAAAGGCCCTAGGCAGGTAGATCTGCGGCCAATGCTGGCAGAACTTGAGCAAACCTCCCCTTGCTCGGTTCGAATACTCCTGGACTGGAACCAGGGCTACATCAGCCCCTTAAAAATAGTCCAGGTATTGCACCCTGAGTTAAGGACCTCGGAATTTGAGCTGTGCAAGCTGCAACAGTCCTAGGCAGAAACAGGCAGGATCAGGACTTGCTAGCTGGCCTGCCTATGATCAGTACGGGTATGGAGCTGTAGTTGAGCACGGCCTGGGCCACCCCGCCTATCCTGGGCCAACGCAGCTTACCGTGGCCCCTGCGGCCCATAACCAAAAGATCAAAGCTGCCGCTGTCTACCTCCTGCAGAATGGTCCGCACCGGATCCCCGGAGCGAACAGCAACATCCTCGGTCCTCAGGGGGCTGCCAGGCACCTCAGCATCCAGCTTCAAAATCAGGTTCTTCAGGTGATCCCGAGCCAACTCCAGGGCCTTTTGCTGGGCCTCCTGCTCCTGCTTTTTCCTGCCCTCAGCCCTTTTCTCGTAAAAAGGGCTTGAGGTGGGCGGCACTCCTGCCATGCCTGGCCCCAGGTCATAAAATCCACTGGAGCCTGAGCTCAAGGCAAGTTCCTTGGGCAGCTCAGGCAGCACATGCAGGCAATATACCCGTGCGGAATGCACCCTGGCCAGGGCTGCGGCGTAGTTCATGGCCTTCCATGCAGACTGGGAAAAATCCGTAGCCAGCAGGATATTCTTGATCTCAGGCAACATCATCTGGACTTGACCTCCTTCTCAATGCCAGGGTTGCTTTTAAGCCGTCCTGATAAACAGCAGCTCTTAAAAGTAAAAATGGCCTGCGGCGTCAAATTGACGCTTGCCAGGCAATCTGCTACTGCTTAGCATACTCAGGCCCGCCCTGGCAATCCCCGAATTACCGCATCTCCTGAACCTGCAGACTGTTTTTGGAGGGCAATTGGCTCTGCGTATTACCAGATTCGCTCTACTGTCCATTACTGCTTCCCTGCTGACCCTGGCCCTGAAATTCTCCGCCTACTTCCTGACCAGTTCTGTGGGGCTGCTCTCTGATGCCCTGGAGACAGTTATCAATCTAAGCGCAGGACTGCTGCTACTATTCACCCTGAGTCAGGCCTATAAGCCTGCGGACAGGGAACACGCCTTTGGCCACGGCAAGTTGGAGTACATAGCTGGGGCCCTGGAAGCCCTGCTGATCCTGGCTGCTGCTGCAGGAATCGTTTATATGTCAGTGCAGCGACTGCTCTCCCCTACCATGCTGACCAGGATCGGCCCTGGGCTAATAGTGGCAATTCTGGCTGCTGGGATCAACTTCCTGGCGGCCAGGATAATGCTCAGTGCGGCCCGGGAATACGAGAGCATAGCCTTGGAGGCTGACGCCAAGCATCTGCTCACAGATGTCTGGACCTCCCTGGGCCTGGTGGTCAGCCTGGGCCTGATGCAGATAAACCCCCAGAAACTCTGGTTCTTGGATCCAGCCCTGGCGGTATTGCTGGCAGCAAACATCTCCTGGACAGGGGTTTCCCTTCTGCGCCGCTCAGTCTCCGGACTTCTGGACCAGGCCCTGCCTGAAAAGGAACTGCAGGTAATCATGAACAAGATCAAAAAAATCGCCGGCCCCCAGGCCAGATACCACGCCCTGAAGACCAGAAAAGCAGGGGTCTATAGATTTGTTGAGTTTCATTTGCTGCTGCCTGGACATTATTCAGTGCAGCAGTCCCACAATCTCTGCTGCAGGATAGAGGAGGAAATCAGCAAGGAGCTGCCCAGGACCAGGATCATCATCCATGTGGAGCCCTTAGAGGACGACTCTTCCTGGGACGGGGAGCAGACCGGCGGATTGCGCGATCTGGACCACCCCCAAGACTGAGCAGCCTGTTCGTCCGGCTTGACGCTGTCTGGAATTTGACCTAAATACTTTGCATTCGAACATCCTAAGCCACGCCAGCTTATTCGCCATTCCGGAACAAAACAGCATCTATTTTGGACACAGCTGAGCGAGAAGCAACACGGAGATCACGCTTTGAACCAGAAAAACGGGCAGCCCCAGGCCCAGAGCCAGGTTATGCAGCAGCGCCGGGAAAAAGCCCGGCAACTGGAGGAACTAGGTTGCGAACTTTTTCCCAATGACTTTCAGCCCAACACCCGCATCCAGGATATTATCCAAAACTACCAGGATTACCAGGATCAGGACCTGCAGGAACTAGGGCAAGAGTTCAGCCTTGCCGGCAGGGTTATGTCCTTGCGCTCCTTTGGCAAGGTCACCTTCCTGCACGTGCAGGACCAAAGCGGCAAACTGCAAATCTTTGTCCAGAAGAACACCCTGGGCCAGGAGGCCTACAGCCTTTTCAAAAAGTACGACATTGGAGACATCCTTGGAGTGCGGGGCACCCTGTTTAGGACCAAGACCTCTGAGCTTACCCTGCATGCCCTGGAGGTCAGGCTGCTTAGCAAATCCTTGCGGCCCTTGCCTGAAAAGTATCATGGCCTGAAGGATGTGGAGGCCAGGTACAGGCAAAGGTATGTGGATCTGATCGTCAACCCCAGGGTCAAGGAGATCTTCCGGCTCAGGACCAGACTCTTGGCCTTGACCAGGGAATTTTTGGACCAGCAGGGCTTCATGGAAGTGGAGACCCCCATGATGCAGCCCATCCCTGGAGGGGCTACAGCCAAGCCATTTGTTACCCATCACAACGCCTTGGACATGAGGCTCTACCTGCGCATAGCCCCAGAACTGTACCTGAAGAGGCTCCTGGTGGGCGGCCTGGAGAAGGTCTACGAGATCAATCGCAACTTCAGGAACGAGGGGATATCCACCCAGCATAACCCAGAGTTCACCATGCTGGAGTTCTATTGGGCCTATGCCAATTTCTACCAACTTATGGACCTCAGCCAGGAGCTCTTTGCCTATTTGGCCCGCCACCTTCTGGGCACTACCCAGCTTAGCTACCAGGGCCAGGATATCGACCTGAGCCCGCCCTGGAAACGCATGACCTTCCATCAAGCCCTGCAGGAGCTGGGCGGGCTGAATCCTGAGCAGTACCAGGATTGGGAACAGGCCCAAGGCCTTTTGCGCCAACTGGGAGAAAATGTCCAGGCCTATGACAAGCTGGGCCAGATCCAGGCCAAGCTCTTTGACCTCCTGGTGGAGCCCAAGCTTATCCAGCCCCATTTCATATACCACTACCCATTGGAGATCTCCCCTCTATCCAGGAGAAACCCGGAAAACCCTGAATTGACAGACAGATTCGAGCTATTTGTGGCTGGAAAGGAGATGGCCAATGCCTTTTCCGAGCTAAACGACCCCCGGGATCAGAGGCAACGCTTCCAGGAACAGGTCCAGGCCAAGGAACAAGGGGATGAAGAGAGCCACTTTATGGATGATGATTACTTAAGGGCCCTGGAGTACGGCATGCCCCCTGCCGCAGGTGAAGGCATAGGCATAGACCGTCTGGTGATGCTCTTCACTGACAGTCCTTCCATCCGGGAAGTGATCCTCTTCCCCCATCTCAAACCAGAAAGCCCTGCTGAATAAAACTTGTCCATGCGGACTGTTGAACTCTTCATCGCCCTGCGCTACCTGCTAACCAGGCGCAAGCACAGCTTCATCTCAGCCATCTCCTTAATGTCCATTTTGGGAGTTGCCCTGGGAGTGGCTGCATTGATCATTGTCCTGGGGGTCATGAATGGGTTCAGCCATAACCTGCAGGAAAAGATCCTGGGCATGACCCCACATATAATGGTCAGAAGCAGCCAACAGACCATGCAGGACTATCAGGGTGCTAAGCAGGAGATTTCCAGCATTCAAGGGATAAAAGGGGTAATGCCCTTTATCTACACCGAGGTCATGCTCAGCTCTGCCCAGGGTGTCAAGGGCGCCGCCCTGCGGGGTATAGAGATTTCCTCTGCAGACAGTGTCCTGGGACTGGAGAAGCTGTTGCTCCAGGGGTCCTTGCAGGAGCTGGAGAGTGCTGACAATCAGCCCCCAGGCATCATAGTGGGCAAGGCCTTGGCCCAGCGCTTGGGCCTGGAGCAGGGCAGCAGTGTACATGCCCTGACCCCCAGCGGACGCTCTGGAGCTGCCGGCTTCAGTCCTGAGATCAAGCCCTTCAGGGTAGCTGGCATCTTTGAATCCGGAATGCAGGAATACGACTCCTCCCTGGCCTACACCTCCCTGTCTGCTGCCCAGGAGATTCTGGGCTTTAAAGGGGATCTAATCACCGGCCTGGAGGTGGGTCTACAGGATGTTTACCACGCCCAAGAGGCGGCCTTGCAGATTCGGGCCAGGCTGCAGGACAGCCCCTTGAGTATACAGACCTGGATGGAGATGAACAGGAGCCTGTTTTCCGCCCTCAAGCTGGAAAAGACCGCCATGGCAGTGATCCTGGCCATGATAGTCCTGGTGGGCTCCTTTAGCATTGTGACCACATTGATCATGCTGGTCATGGAAAAGAGGCAGGATATCGCAGTACTCATGTCCTTGGGCGCCACCCGGGAGAGCATCAGGCGCATCTTCATGCTCCAGGGCAGCATAATCGGCGCCCTGGGCACCGGCCTGGGCTTTATCTTTGGCCTGGGCGCCAGCTATCTGCTCAGTGAGTATCAGTTTATCAGCCTGCCCCAGGACATTTACTACATGGACCATTTGCCCGTGCGCTTGGAGTCCCTGGACCTGCTGCTTATAGCTGGGGCAGCCCTGCTGCTGTGCTTTTTGGCCACTATCTACCCTGCCAGGCAAGCAGCAGGCCTGGAGCCGGCCGAGGTTTTGCGCTATGAATAGCAGCCCAATATACGAGTTGCTGCAAGTGAGCAAATATGTAAGAACTCCAGTGGAGACGCTCTGTATTCTGGAGGACATCCACCTGGAGGTGCAAAAAGGCGAATCCCTAGCCATCATAGGCGCCTCTGGCTCGGGCAAGACCACATTGCTGCAGCTAATGGGTGCTATAGATCGACCCTCCCAGGGCAGGATAATCTTTCAGGGCCGGGATATTGACCAGCTGGACCCCAAAAGCAAAGCCGCGCTTCGTGGCAGCAGGATCGGCTTTGTTTTCCAGTTCCATCACCTATTGCCAGAGTTCAGCACCCTGGAGAATGCGGCCATGCCAGCCTTGATCGCAGGCGAATCGAGGCCTAGGGCCCTGGAGATGGCCAGGGCCAAGCTGGAAATGGTGGGCTTGGGGGACAAAGCAGGGAGGAATGTCACCACTCTTTCCGGAGGAGAAAGACAGCTCGCTGCGATAGCCAGGGCCACAGCTCTGGACCCAGAGGTCATCCTGGCGGACGAGCCCACAGGCAATCTGGATCCTGGAAACTGGTCCAGGGTTGGAAATCTTTTGGCTGACTTGAATCGAGAATTAGGGACCACCCTGGTTTTGGTGACCCACAACCTGGAGCTGGCAGAGAAAATGCAAAGAAGGATGCAGATCCAAAATGGAAGGCTCTATGCCTGCCCTTAAAAGAATCACATCAGGATTATGCCTGGCTTGGCTCGGTTTGCTGGCCTGCCTTTTGTCTCCTGGCCAAATAAAGGCCCAAACAGAAACCGCACCAAAGGTACTGGTGTTACCCTGGGGAATAAACGCCCAGCTCCAGGAGCAGGAACCTGAGGGCATTCTGCGCAAGGCCTTGCAGGAACTGGGTATTAAAGTCCATTCCCAGGAAAAGACCCAATCCCTGCTTAACAAGCATAATATTCAGGAGCTGGACCTGGAGACCGCCCAAGAGCTGGCAGTAGAGGCAGATGCAGATTATGCAGTGTACGGGAATGTCAACCAGGTAGGCAAAGGGCTTAGCCTGGATGCACGTTTGGTGGATGCTTCCCAGCTGGAGCTTTCCAGGCCCTTGTTTGTCAGCGGCTACAACCTGCAGGAGCTGGCCCAGGGCATGCAGGAGCTGGCCCAAAAGGTCCAGGAAGGCCTGCTTGCAGGGCAGCGCATCGCAGAGATCGAGGTCAGGGGCAACGAATACCTGGACCAGGAAGCTGTCCTGAGCAGGCTGGACTTGCGCTCAGGAGACCCTTATGAAAAGGAGCAGCTGAGCCAGGAGATCAAGCAGCTATTTGACTCTGGATTCTTCCAGGACATCCAGGTCCGTGCTGAGCAGACCCCAGAAGGACAAAAGGTGGTATTTGAGGTCCAGGAAAGACCCTTGATCCAAGACATAAAAATTAAAGGGGCAGAAGAGCTCAAGGAGAAGGAGATCCTGGAGGCAATGCAGGTGGAAAGTGGGGATATGCTGAATCCCCGCCTGGTCAAGGAGGATCTCTCCAGGATAAGAGAGCTTTACCGCAAGGAAGGCTATTACAAGGCTGAAGTGGATTACAGCCAGGAAGAATTGGAGCCTGGAAAGGCGGATCTGATCATTGAGCTGGAGGAAAATGAAAAGCTGTATATCAGGGACATAAATATCCAGGGCGCGGAAAAGCTAAGCCCTGGGGAGCTAAAGAAACAGCTGGCCATGAAGGAGAGGGGATTTTTTTCCTGGATCACTGGAAGGGGGGTGCTGCAGGAGGAGCTATTGGACAGGGATGCTGCAGCCCTGGAGGCCTATTATGCAGACCAGGGCTTTGTGGATGCCCAGGTGGGCCAGCCCCAAGTGGAGTACACCCAGGAAGGCATCCAGATCAACTTCCAGGTGCAGGAGGGCCCCAGATACAAGGTGGGCCAGGTGGATTTCAGCGGGGATATCATTGTGGATGAGCAGACCCTTTACGATTTGATCCAGCTGGAGGATATAGCCCAGGAGGATGGTTTCTTTGACCGCTCCCTGCTGCAAGAGGACCGACAAAGTCTGGAGGATTTCTACGCTAACCAGGGCTATGCCTTTGCCCGGGCAGGAGTGAACCTGCAAAAGGATTCTGAGGCCAACACCCTGGATGTCACCTACAGGCTGCAGAAAGAGCACAAGGTGCATATCCGCAGGCTGGAGATCTCTGGCAACTACAAAACCAGGGACAATGTGATCCGCAGAGAGATGCTCCTTGCCGAAGGGGACCAGTTCCAGGGTAAGGCCCTGACCGAATCCAAGCAAAGGCTGCAGCGCTTGGGCTATTTTGAAAATGTGGACATCGAAAGCCTGCCCACACAAGATCCAGACCTCATGGATCTCAAGGTCCAGGTGGAGGAAAGGCCAACTGGATCCTTCAGCCTGGGGGCTGGATACTCCAGCATTGATAACGTCTTCTTCACCGGCCAGATCCAGGAAGAAAACTTCCTGGGCAAGGGCTATACCCTGGGATTCAAGGGCAGCATCAGCAGCAAAAGCTCCCTGTATCAGCTGAGCTTTTGGAATCCCCATGTCCGGGATTCCCGCCTTGGCGCAGGCTTTGACGCCTACAATACCGATAGGGAGTACAACAACTATGATTTGGACAGGACTGGAGGCAGGGCCAAGTTCGCCTACAGCATTGGCAGCTATACCAGACTGCACTGGAACTACGAGTTGGAACAGTACACCATAGATGATGTGGACTCTGATGCCAGCTGGCAGATAAAGGATATCGAGGGCGAGAACTGGTCCAGCTCTGTGGAGCTAAAGGCGGTGCGCAACACCACTGATCGCAGGTTTGCCCCCACCCAGGGCAACAAGAGCACTGTCTCCCTGGAGAACTCCGGGGGGATACTGGGAGGAGATGACAACTTCATCAAAACCAAGCTGGAGAACAGCTACTACAAGACCCTGTTCTGGAAACTGGTCTTTAACTGGCACTGGGACTTGGGCTACATCGTCGAGAATACAGGTGAAAGGGTTCCGGACCACGAAAGGTTCTATCTGGGCGGCATCCAAAGCGTGAGGGGGTACGAGTACCAGGACATATCCTCCTATGACGAACAGGGCCGGGAAATTGGCGGCTACAGATCCTTCTACAACAACTTTGAGCTGATCTTTCCCCTGGCAGAGGATCTGGGCCTTTTAGGTGTGTTCTTTTTTGACGCTGGCAATGTCTGGGGCAAGGACGAAACCCCTGAATTCGACTTCTACAAGAGCGTGGGCGCCGGAATCAGGTGGAACTCCCCATTCGGCCCATTACGCCTGGAGTACGGCTATCCTTTGGATGACCTAAAAGGCAACAACGGCAGGTTCGAGTTCACTGTGGGCCAGGCCTTCTAGCCCGCTAGGAGCCCAATCTGCCCCAAAGCCTGCCTGCAAAACGCATGAAGGAGGTTTTATATGCGCAAGATACTGATATGCACCATGATCATGCTCCTGTTTCCAGTCCTTCTCCAGGCCCAGGAGCTCAAAGTGGGCGTGGTGGATCTGCAGCACGTATTGGAGGAATCCAAGCCTGGAAAAAAGGCTATCCAGAATCTGGAACAGGAATTTCAGGGCCTGCAGCAGAGGCTGGACCAGCGCAAGTCAGAGCTGGATGAGCTGCGGGAGGAGATGCAGAAACAAAGCCTGGTCATGAGCCAGGAGGCCCAAAGCGACAAGGAATCCGAGTTCAGGCAGAAGGTGCAGAAATTCCAGGAGCTCTATCAGGAGTATCAAAACAGGATGCAAGCCAAGGAGAAGGAACTGCGGGAGCCTATTATTGAGGATCTGGTGGATATTATCCAGGACTACGGCCAGGAGCACGGCTTTGACATTATTCTGGACAAGCAAAACAGCGGCCTGGTCTTCAACACTGAAGAGCTGGAGATCACAGAGCCCATCCTGGAGATCTTGAACCAGCAATGGCAGGAAGATGAAGAGTAAAAGGCAAGGCTGGACAGTGAGCGCTTTGGCAGCCAGGCTGCAGCGCGACTACCAGGGCCAGGACCGGGAAATCAAAGGCTGCAACACCCTGGAAGAGGCTTCAAAAGATGAGCTTAGCTTCCTGGCCCAGCCCAGATATACTGACATGCTGCAGCAGACCAGGGCTGGGGCTGTAATCCTCAAGCCAGAGCTGGCACATTTGTACTCTGATGCCATCCTGAGCCCGGACCCCTACCTGGACTTTGCCAGGGCTGCCCAAATCTTTGCTAGGCCCCAGGGCAGCTTTCAAGGCCTTAGCGAAAAGGCCTATATAGATCCCAGCGCCAGCCTGGAGGAAGGGGTCACGGTTTACCCCTTTGTGTACATTGGTGCAGAAGCCAGCATCGCAGCTGGATGTACCCTGTTCAGCGGTGTCTATGTGGGAGAAGGCTGCCAAATAGGCCAATCCTGCACTATCTATCCCAATGTGAGCCTGATGTCCAAAACTGTGCTGGGCAAAAATGTAATCGTGCACGCTAGTACTGTATTGGGCAGCGACGGCTTTGGCTTTGCCCCACACGAGCAGGGTCTGGAGAAGATCCCCCAATCCGGCAGAGTGGTTGTCGAGGACCAGGTGGAGATAGGGGCCAACTGCAGCATAGACCGGGCCACCTTCGGCGAGACCAGGATAGGCCAAGGTAGCAAGCTGGACAATCAGGTCCAGGTCGGACACAATGTAAGGATAGGTGAAAACTGTATCCTGGTGGCCCAGGTGGGCATCGCAGGCAGCGCTAAGCTGGGCAACCAGGTAGTCCTGGCAGGACAGGTCGGAGTCAATGGACATATAAGAATAGGCGACGGCTGCAAGGCAGGGGCTAAATCTGGAATCAACAAATCCCTGCCACCAGACTGCGAAGTCTCTGGCTATCCGGCCATGCAGCACAGGAAATTCCTGCGTGTGGCTGCGATGCAGCCCAGGCTCCCTGAATTGCAGACTAAAATCAAAAGGCTGGAATCCGAAGTAGAAAGGTTGCGCATGTTGCTCAAAACCGGAGGTGAGGCAGAGGATGAGTGATCAGCTGCAGGATGCAGGCCTGCAAAGCCTGGAAGTATTGAAGCTTTTGCCCCACAGATACCCCTTTTTGCTGGTGGATCGGATTCTGGAGTTCACCCCGGACCAAGAGCTTTGGGCCCTGAAGAACGTGACTCTGAACGAACCCTTCTTCCAGGGCCACTTCCCAGAATATCCTGTGATGCCTGGAGTTTTGATCATAGAGGCCCTGGCCCAGGCCGGGGGCTTGCTGGTTTTAAAAAGCCAGCAAAATATCCCTGAAGACCGGATCTTTTTATTCAGCGGCATTGAAAAGGTGCGTTTCCGCAGGCCTGTGTACCCAGGGGACCAGCTTTTGCTCCATGTCAGCTATCTGAAGCAGAGGCTGAATCTTTGGAAGATGCAGGCAGAAGCCAGCGTAAACGACAGTATTGCAGCCCAGGGAGTACTGACTGCCGCGCTGGCCTCCAGGCAGGAGGGGAGCTGATGCAGGACAGTATCCATCCCACTGCCATAGTTGACCCTACAGCCAGACTGGGCCAGGGTGTACAGATCGGGCCCTACGCCGTGCTGGAGGCTGAGACCGAGATCGGTGATGGCTGCGTGATCGAGCCTTTTGTGCAGATCAAATCCTGGAGCTGCCTGGGCAGAAACAATCATGTGCATGCCCATGCCTGCCTGGGAGGCCCTCCTCAGGATCTGAAATACCAAGGGGGCAAAACCCGCCTGGTGATCGGGGATGAGAACTGCATCCGGGAGTATGTGACCATCAATAGGGGCACCCCTGAAGGCGGGGGGCTGACCAGCATAGGCTCCCATTGCTACATTATGGCTTATGCGCATGTGGCCCACGATTGCCACCTAGGCGACCGGGTGGTCCTGGCCAACGCCGCCACCTTGGCTGGACACATCCACATCCAAAGCGATGCTGTGATTGGCGGCCTCTGCGCAGTGCACCAATTCGTGCATATCGGAGAGTATGCCTATATCGGGGGCATGACCGGAGTAGCCCAGGATGTCCCCCCCTTTATGCTGGTGGCTGGTGAAAGGGGTTGGCTGCACGGACTAAATCAGATCGGCCTTAAAAGGCATGGCTTTAGCCAGGAGCAAATGGCCAGGCTCAAGCTGGCCTTCAAGCTCCTCTGGCGCTCTGGTCTAAAGAAGGAAGATGCCTTGCAGAGGATCCAGGAGGAGCTGGGCCAGCACCAGGAGGTCCAACAGTTGCTGGAGTTCATACAGCACAGTACCCGGGGAGTAATCAGTCCCAAAGGCTCAAGCCGGAGCAATTCCTAAGAGTTCTTGCAACACCATGAACAGCAGGAAGCCATTGGGGATCCTGGCAGGAGAGGGGCAGTTCCCAATTTTGGTGGCCAGGGGCGCCAAAAGCCAGGGCAGAGAGGTGGTGGCTGTAGCCTTTAAAGGATACACCAGCCAGGAGATATCCCTTTGCACAGACAAGATGCTCTGGCTGTACCTGGGCCAGCTGGGCAAGATGATCTCTTTTTTGCAAAAGAACCAGGTCCAGGAGATAGTCCTGGCAGGGGGTATAAATAAGCCCAGGGCCCTTAGTCTCAGGCCTGATCTGCAGGCAGCCAAGCTCCTTTTGCAGACCAGGAGCAGAAATGACAACGCCTTGTTTGAGGCCCTGATCCATACCCTGAACAAGCAGGGCCTGCGGGTGGCCTCGCCCTTGGATTTCGTTCCTGACCTGCGCACCCCTGCCGGGTGCTTGAGCAAGCGCAGACCCAGCCAACAGGAAGAGGTGGATATAGATTTCGGCTGGGAGCTGGCCAAGGAGATCGGCAGCCTGGACATCGGTCAATGCCTAGTGGTCAAGGAAAAAATGGTGGTGGCTGTGGAGGCCATGGAAGGCACTAACGCGGCCATCCTCCGGGCCGGGGAGCTGGCAGGAACTGGCTGCGTGGTGCTCAAGGTTTTCAAGCCCGGGCAGGAGGAGCGCATTGATCAGCCAGCCCTGGGCCTGCAGACCATCAGGACCATGCTCCAGGCCGGGGCCAGCTGCCTGGTGGCAGAGGCAGGCAAGAGCCTGTTCTTTGACCAGGACCAAGCCCTGCAGCTTGCGGATCAAAATGGCATCTGCGTGCTAGGCAAAAAAGATGCCAATCCCTGAATCTGGCTCATTCCTTGTAAGTGATGCCTTCCAGATCCAGCAGGAACCTTTTTATCTCCAGTCCGCTGGAGAATCCCCCTAGATGTCCACCTTTTGCCAACACCCGATGACACGGAATAAGCAAAGGCCAGGGGTTTCTGGCCATAACCCTGCCCACTGCCCGGGCTGAATTGGGCCGCCCGCACAGTTCTGCCAGGCCCTGGTAGGAGATCTGCTGCCCATTATTTACAGCAGCCTGCAGCCCGCTTAACACCCTGGACTGGAACTCGCTTACCACTTCCCAGGCCAAAGTGATCCTGGGCGGCCCTAGTGCCTGGCCATTCAAATAGCCCTGTAGAAAATCCAACATCCTGGTCCCTTGCAAGGACAATCCTGCCCTGGATAGGCTCTGTTTGCAGAAAAACAGCTCTAGGCGCAAAAGCCTGGGCCCCTGCCAGTAAAGCTGCAGGCCCAACGGCCTGCAGGCCAGCCTCTCTTGCCATATCTTGCTGGGCATCACAGCACTCTGCCTTTAGACTTAAGCCTGCAGCCAATGGGGAAGTCTCCAGGCAGCGTCCCAGTGCTTGCCCTGCCACAAGTCTGCCTCAGACAGCTTCTGCTGCAGGGACTGCAGGGTGTCTTGCTTGTTCCGGGCCCAATCCGGAGCCAAAAGCTCTCCAGGTGCAGGATCCCCTGTGATCCTGTGCAGTACAATGTCCGAGCGAAGCAGGGCTATGGCCTGGCTCAGCCATTCTACATATGTCTCCTGCTGCAGGGGCTGATAATCGCCCTGCCTCCACCAGCTGGCCAAAGTGGTGTTTTTGCAGACGTATAGATTGTGCAGCTTCACCCCTTGCACAGGGAGTCGATTCACAAAACGCACGCTTTCCTGCACATCCTGCAGGCTCTCCCCAGGCAGGCCCAGGACCAGATGGCCGCAGACCTTAAGCCCCAGCTCAGAAGCCAGGTTGCAGGCCTCAACAAACTCCCTGCTGCCATGGCCCCGATTGATCAAGGCCAGGGTCCTTTCCTGGGCAGACTGCAGCCCCAGCTCCAGCCAGACATCCTGCAGCTCTAGCCTGGCTAAGAGTTCCAGTTTCTGCATATCCACGCAGTCCGGCCTGGTGCCCACACAGATGCCTACCAGGCCTGGCAGGTCCTTTAGCTCCTGCAGGGTGCTGGCCAGCTTGTGTACAGGGGCATAGGTATTGCTGTAGGATTGCAGATAGGCCCAGAAATACCTGGCCTTGTACTTTCGCTGCAGGATCTCGGACCATTTCAGATACTGCTCCTGCAGGGATATCCCCTGAGCAGCCCAGCCTGTGCCTGAACCTTGCGGATTGCAGAAGATGCAGCCTGAGCTGGATAGACTACCATCCCGGTTGGGGCAGCTGAAACCTGCGTCCAGGGGAACTTTCTGTACCCTTTTTTGATAATGCAGCCGCATATATCTGGACAAGGAATAGAAACGTATTGTATTCATCGCAGCCAGGTGATCGCGCTTGCCTGCGAGGCAGGCCAACTGGATTTAGCACTTGTAAATTTCTGCTCAAGCCTGTAATAATGGCTTTTGCGCTATACAGGTTCCTGCTAGTAGCTTTTTAGACTAGCATGCACTTTTGAGGCAAACAACCCAGGCAGAAAGAACCTTTTTGGCAAAAACCAGGAAATAAAATTCTAGACCAAGCTGAAGCGAGGCATTATGGCCAAAGTATTCAACAGGCTGCTAGGGGCCTTTTCCAACGACCTAGCCATAGATCTGGGCACTGCGAATACCTGTGTATATGTCAAGGGCAGGGGAGTGGTGATAAACGAGCCTTCTGTGGTGGCTGTCAAAAAGGACAACAAAGGCAGCAGCAAGGTTTTGTCAGTGGGCAACGAGGCCAAGCGCATGCTGGGCAGGACTCCAGGGAATATTGTGGCTGTGCGGCCCATGAAGGACGGAGTGATAGCCGATTTCGAGATCACGGAATCCATGCTGCGCTACTTCATTTCCCAGGTACACAACAGCAGGAGACTGGTCAGGCCCAGGATCATTATCTGCGTACCCACAGGGATCACCCAGGTGGAGAAAAGGGCGGTCAAGGAATCTGCCCAAAGCGCAGGGGCCAGGGAGGTCTACCTTATAGAAGAACCCATGGCTGCTGCCATAGGGGCCAATCTACCCATCACAGAGCCCACTTCCAACATGGTGGTGGATATAGGCGGAGGTACCACTGAGGTGGCTGTAATTTCCCTGGCAGGTATAGTCTACAGCAAGTCCATCCGCCTGGGCGGAGACAAGATGGACGAATCCATCCTGCACCACATAAAGCGCAAGTACAACATGCTCATAGGCCTGGGCAACGCGGAAAAGATCAAGCAAAAGATCGGATCTGCCTATCCAGGTGAGTACGATCAAGAGCAGATGGAGGTCAAGGGCAGGGACCTGGTCTCTGGGATCCCCCAGCACCTGAACGTGAACACTGAGGAGATCAGAAACGCTATCTCCGAGGAGGTGGACAGCATTGTACAGGCGGTGCGAATGGCCCTGGAACAGACCCCGCCTGAGCTGGCTGCGGACATTGTGGACCGGGGCATAGTCCTTACTGGAGGCGGGGCCCTGCTCAAGGGTTTGGACCAGCTGCTCAGGGAAGAGACCCAACTGCCCATAACCTTGGTGGATGACCCCTTGTCCACTGTGGTGACAGGATCTGGCAAGGTCTTGGATAATCTGGACATCCTAAAAGAAGTGACTATTGATTGATTTGCCCTTCTCCAAGTCCAAAAGCATATTAATAATTTTCCTAATCCCCATAATCCTGTACCTGACACTTTATACCTGGAATTGGAAGACCGGACATCTGGATCAACTGGCCAGCTATACAGGTTTAGAGTTTGTGGGCTGGGTACTGACACCTGGGAAATGGTTACAGCACAGGGCCCAGGAGTTCTGGTCCAGGTATGTTTACCTGCAAGATTTACAAAAGGAAAACCAAAGGCTGCAGCAAAGCCTGGCAGAAATGCGCCTGCGCCTGGCAGAGCTGCAGAGTCAAGCAGCTGAAGCCAGTCGCCTGCGTTCCCTGCTCCAGCTAAGCCCACCTGAGGGCTGGAATCATGAGGCTGCCAGGATCATTGCCCATCGCACCGGTCCCAACTCCCTGCTTAGGACTTTCCTGATCAACAAGGGCTCCAGGCAAGGGGTGCACCAGGAGATGCCTGTGCTGACCCCTGACGGCGTGGTGGGCAGGGTGCGCAAGGTCAGCCTGAACTTCTCCACAGTGCTGCTTTTGACTGATCTCAACAGCCACATTCCGGTGTTGAGCCAGGAGACGCGCAACAACGCCATACTCCAGGGCCAGGGTCCTGACAAGCCCTTGCAGGTCAAGTACATTGGCCAAAATGCTCCGCTTTTCAGCAAGGAAAATTTGGTAACCTCCGGGCTGGCCGGGATCTTCCCCAAGGGCCTGCCTGTGGCTCAGGTGGAGCAAGTCAGCCACTCAGAGCTCTCACTTTTCCAGCAGGTACTGGCCAAGCCCTTGGTGCAGCTGCAAAATCTGGAAGAAGTCCTGCTTCTAAGGCAACAAGGTCCTGTCCAGGAGCAGGAAGAAGATAAATGAGCATGACCCCTGCTCTATTCTGGCTGATATATACCCTGGCCGCAGTCTGGTTGCAGGCTTTTTTCCCGGGACCAGACCTGTTTGCCCCTGCCCTGCTGCTTGTATTGCAAGAGCGCGACTACTCCAGGCTGGGCTGGCTACTACCCTTATGGATCCTGATCCAAGAGGGCAGCGGCAGCCTGCAATTCGGGACTTCCCTTCTTTGGTACTCAGGCCTGATTTTATTCTTTTGTTGCACCAGGAACCTCTTGGACAGCAGGGGCTTTTTGTTTATATGCTTGATATCCATATTTGCTGGAGTTTGGCAGTTTCTGTGCCTCTATTTGCTAAGCGGCCTGCAGGAGTTGCAGGCACCCAAGGAGCAGCTACTGCAGCAGGCCTTGCAGACAATGTTGGCCTTGCCTCTGCTTTGGTCTGTCTTGCTGGGCCTTAAAAACCGCCTGCTCAGGGAGTCCCATGTTTGACCAGCAGGGAGAAAAGGAGAGCAAATCCAGGGTTTTTCTGCTACAAGGCCTGGTGCTGGTTCTGTTTTGCGTTATCGGTCTGCGGCTTTGGTACTTCCAGGTCTACAAAGGGGAGATCTATGCAGACAAGGCCAGGGACAATATAGCCAGGCAGCAGTCTATCCATGCCCCCAGGGGCCTTATCCGGGACAGAGATGGAAGCATACTTGCTGAAAATCAGCCTGCATATGGCCTGGCCATCATCAGGGAGGACTGCCCTGACCTGGAAGCCGCCCTGCGACAGGTCAGCCAGTGGACCGGAGAGGACTATGCTAAGCTGCGCAAAAAGTTTGAGCAGGATAAGCAGCAGGTAAAGCCTTTTGCCAGACAGATCCTGGTTCCCAAACTGGAATTTGAGGAGCTGGCCCTTATTGAATCCCAGCTTATGCATTGGCCTGGACTGCGCATTGTGCCCAAGCCCTTGCGGACTTACCCCCAAGGCAAATTGATGTCCCATGTATTGGGTTATGTGGCCCAGGCCAACAAGAAAGAGCTGGAGGAAAACTCTGAGCTGAGATTAGGTGACAATGTGGGCAAGCATGGTCTGGAGAAGACTTTTGACAAGAGGCTCCGGGGCAGCAAAGGGCTCAAGCAACAGCAGGTCAATGCCCAGGGCAGGACTCTGGAGGAGACAGTGCTCCAGGAGCCGGAGCCAGGGCAGGACCTCGAGCTGAGCATAGATCTCGAGCTGCAGAAATTTGCCTGGAATCAGCTCCAGGAACATTCCGGAGCCCTGATTGTCATGGATCCCAGCCAAGGCAAAATACTGGCCATGGTCAGCAAGCCCGGATTTGACAACAACCGTTTTGTGCACGGCATCTCCAACAAGGCTTGGAAGGAGCTCCTGTCTGAAGCTAGACATCCCTTGCTGAATCGCTGCTTGCAAAGCACCTACCCGCCAGCCTCGGTCTTCAAACTGGTCCTGGCTGCAGCTGCTTTGGAACACGGAGAAATCAACCCCAAGGATACAGTGTATTGCCCAGGACACTACCGGGTGGGGCGCAGGGTTTTCAGATGCTGGAAAAAGGGCGGACATGGCAGGGTGGACTTAAAGGATGCCCTAAAACAATCCTGCGACGTGTACTTTTACAAATTGGGTGAAGAACTGGGCGTGGAGAAGATCAGCAAGTTTGCCAAGGAGTATGGCTTTAACTCCCGCACCGGAATAGATATTCCCAACGAAAACAAGGGATTGATCCCGGACAAGGAGTGGAAGCTGCGCAGATTCGGTTCTAGATGGCAGGGAGGGGACACCATAAACTTGTCCATTGGACAGGGCTATACCCAGGTCACCCCTTTGCAGATTGCCAGGTATACTGCTGCGCTGGTAAATGGAGGCAAGCTCTACAAACCCCAGCTGCTTCTGGATGAAGAACCCCAAGTCCAAGCTGAGCTGCCTTTGCAGCAAAGGGAGCTGGAATCCCTGCGCCAGGCCATGCTAGCCACAGTTGAGGAGCCCCAAGGCACGGCCTGGAGGCTGCGCACTCCTGGGGTGCAGATAGGGGGCAAGACAGGCACAGCCCAAGTCATAAGGCTCTTGGAAGAGCACGAAGACATGGACCAGGAGGAGATACCTTACAACTTCAGGCACCACGCCTGGATGGCCAGTTTTGGCCAAAAGGCCCAGCAGAGCTATGTGGTGGTGGCCCTGGTGGAGCACGGCGGCATGGGAGGCTCCACTGCTGGGCCTATTGTTAAGGCTATTTACGATTATCTCTTTGTGCAGGAAAAAAAAGAAAACGGCTCTATAAACTGATCCAGGCAGCAGGATAAGAGCATGTCCCCTTTTGACCGCAGGTTGTTCTCCCACTTCAACTGGACCCTTTTCTTCGTGGCCCTGCTTTTGTTTGCCCTGGGAGTCCTGAACCTTTATTCCGCCAGCTCCCTGCGCATGGAAACAGGGCTGACTACTGTGTATTTCTATAAAAAGCAGCTCTTTTGGGGCTTAGCAGGGTTGCTGGGCCTGCTTATCTTCCTCAGCTTTGACTACCGACACCTGAAGAGCCTGGTCTGGCCCATTTTTTGGGTTAGCGTGCTCCTGCTGCTCTGGATACTCCTCTTCGAGCCAGCAAGATACGGAGCCAAGCGCTGGATCTCTTTGGGTTTTTTCAGTCTCCAGCCCACTGAACTGGCCAAGCTAAGCGTAATCCTGCTCACAGCCTATTTTCTGGCCAAGATCCCGGGCAAATTGAGCCTGGCCGGCCTGGGTAAGCTCCTGGGACTGGTACTATTGCCCTGCAGCCTGATCGTCCTGCAGCCAGACCTGGGCTCCAGCCTGAATATCCTGCTCATCTTCTTTGGCATGATCCTGTATAAGGGTCTGCAGAAAGGAGTCTACTTCTGGATGGCAGCTGCTGTGCCTGTAGTAGCCCCTTTGGGTTGGATATTTCTGCAGGATTATCAAAGAAGGCGCATCTTGAGCTTTTTGAACCCGGAGACAGACCCCTTGGGCTCTGGCTATAACATCCTCCAGTCCCAAATAGCTATTGGCTCCGGGCAGCTCTGGGGCAAGGGCTTCCTGGAGGGTACCCAGAGCCAACTCAGATTCCTTCCAGAAAAACACACTGACTTTGTGCTGGCTGTATTTGGAGAGGAATGGGGATTCGCAGGCTGCTTCTTCCTGCTGGCCCTGTTTTGTATATTTCTGCAACAGATCCTGCGCGTGATACAGGAATCAAAAGACAGTCTAGGAAGCTACCTTTGTCTGGGCATATTCTTCTACTTCTATTGGCAGATCCTGATCAACATGGCCATGGTCCTGGGCCTTTCACCTGTGGTGGGCATCCCCTTGCCATTTCTCAGCTACGGGGGCAGCTCCACAGTGCTCAACTTCTGTTTGCTGGGCCTGGTGCTGAACGTCTCCATGCGCAGATTCGTCTTTAGGCACTAAGCTTTAACCATGCTTCGGTGCAGCCTGCTTTTTCTTGACTTTTATAATAATCATTATTAATATTATTTTTAATAAAACTTGGGCTTGATCCAGGAGTGAAATTTAAGCATAGTGGACAAAATGTGGAAATTCTAAAAAAGGAGAGTCAGAGATGGCAAAACAATTGGAAATCTACAAGTGCAATGTCTGCGGCAATATTGTAGAGGTTCTGCATGGAGGGGCTGGCGAGCTGGTCTGTTGCGGACAGTCCATGCAGCTGATTCAGGCCGGAACGGTGGATGCAGCCCAGGAAAAGCATGTCCCTGTCCTGGAGAAAACAGCCCAGGGTTACAAGGTCAAGGTTGGCTCTGTGGCCCATCCAATGGAGGAAAAGCACTACATCGAATGGGTGGAGCTCATTGCTGACGGTAAGGCCTACCGCCAGTTCCTGAAGCCAGGAGAACAGCCTGAGGCTGAATTCTGCATCCAAGCAGAAAAGATCACTGCCAGGGAATATTGCAACATCCACGGGCTCTGGGAAGCCCAGACCTAAAACCAAAACTGTATCAGGAGGAACAAATGCAAAGATGGGTATGCGGAGTCTGCGGCTATATCTACGACCCTGAGGCAGGGGATCCAGACAGCAACATCCCTGCTGGGACCAAGTTCGAGGACCTGCCAGAGGACTGGGTTTGCCCCATATGTGGTGCAAGCAAGGATGACTTCTCCCCTGAATAAGTAACCTGCTAGGCCGGCTGCAGCACTGCAGCCGGCCTAGCTTTTCCAGGAGGCCGGGCTTGTCAGAAACACAGACCAGGACGCTTGGCGGCAGACGCATCAAAAGCCATATCTATCAAATCCTGCAGGGAACAAATTGGCAGGAGGAACTGCGCAAGCTGCAGGATATCCCAGCCAGAAGACTGATCTCGCCCTTGTTCGGGACACTGTGCGCAGGATCTGATTTACTGCGTTGGCGCGGTATTTCCAGCTTCGGCCTGCTTTTGCCCAGGCTTATCCAGGAGCAGGGCCTGGAGGCTGCCAGGGTGGTACTGCGCAGGCTCACCTGGAGCCTGAACGATGAGTCCGGGGGCATAGGCTGGGGTGCTCCAGAGGCCATGGCAGAGATCCTGGCTGGCAGTGAACAGCTGGCCTTGGAATACCACAAGATCCTGCTCTCGTTTATAAACCCTGCCCAGGAACCAGGCAATTACCTGGAATACCTTCCCCTGCGCCGGGGTGCCTACTGGGGCCTGGCCAGGCTGGCCCAGGCCAATCCCCAGCTGCTAGCTACCCAACAAGAGACCCTTATACATTGCCTAAGACAGGAAGAGGACGATCCATTTATCCTGGCCTGCGGAGCTTTGCTTTTGGGCAGCCTGCA
Organism: Thermodesulfobacteriota bacterium; assembly: GCA_051744965.1. Lineage (GTDB taxonomy): Bacteria > Desulfobacterota > Desulfovibrionia > Desulfovibrionales > Desulfothermaceae > CAZBUB01. Next base: position 35,839 of record JBNJDO010000001.1, read on the forward strand.
GCCCGGACCAAATGCGCTGCAGGAGCTGCTGCACAGGATCCAGCGCCTGGGGGATACTGAGCTGGAATTCTTCTGGAATGGTCAGCTCTTCAGGCAACCGGTACTGCAACTAGCCGATTCTGCTTTGGATATAGGGAATGCTTCCCACTAAGACCCGCAAGGCCTTGCAGCGAAATCAGAGCCCGGAACTTTGCACCCTCAAGTTGCAACTTTTCCACCTGCCTGCCCAGCCCCCTGCATTGCAGGCCTGCTTCTAGCAGGAGGCCAGGCTTTGCTCCAGCCATTGCCTGAAGCTCACTCCAGTAAAAAGCTCAGGGCTGAACTCCAATGCCAGCTCCATTGTCCATACCCTGCTTGAGGCAAAGGCCTCCAGCTTGACAGCATCCTTGGGAGTACAGATCACCTGGGCATCCCAAGCCTTTGCCCTGTTCAAGATCCTTTGCCAGGCTTCCCTGCTGAAAAAGGCGTGATCCTGGAAAGCAAAGTGATGTAAGGGCTCCAGGCCCAGATTGGAGCTTAGGCTTCTCTCCACTCCTTGTGGATCCCCGACAGCACTAAGCAGTACATAGTCCCCCTGCCACTGCCCTGGACTCAGCCTGTAGCCATCTATCAGGCGCAACAGGGACTTCATCCTGGGCATAAAGCCAAACACCGGCTTGTCCAAGGGGCCCAGCCTGGAGCGAGCTTGGGGCATAAGCCCCTTAAACCCCTTAGAATCCGCCTTGAGCAAAAAGGCAGAAGCCCTATTCAGGGCCTTTGGGCCTTCCCTCCACGCGCCCCTGGGCAAAACCCTGGCCCAGTCCCAAGACAGGTCTTCAGGCCTGAGCAGGACCAAATCCAGATCACGCTTTACAGGGAGATGCTGAAAGCCGTCATCCAGGATGCAAAGGCCTGCTTTGCCTTGACTAAACAGCCATTGCCCAGCCCTTTTCCGTTTGGGATCCACTATTATATAGGCACCTGGGAACTGCCTGGCCAACATCAGGGGTTCATCCCCGCACTCTTGGGGCAAGCTCTCCAGGGTGACCTGCAGTGGCAGCTCCTGGGGCCTGCCTTTATAGCCCCTGCTCAGCAATCCAGGCTGCAGTCCCTGCTGCAGGGCCCACTGCAGCAGCCAGGCGCAGACCTGGGTCTTGCCACTGCCTCCTGAGCAGATGTTGCCCACTGATATGCAGGGCACAGGGGGACGCCAGGAATCCAGCCAGCCCCTGTGGTAGGCTGCGCAGCGTATTTCCATAGCTGCGGAGTAAAGCACTGCTGGCGGCAACAGCAAAGGACCCAATCTTTGTTGCCATAGCCGCCACTTATCTATTCTTTTGTCCATGCCAAGCCATTATTTTGCCTTTATTGCAACCCAAAAACAGACTCCTGGAATAAGGCCTGCACAGCCCGGCCTTGACATAGCAGGCAAACTGCCCATTATAAGCCTTATATACGTCATACTTAACAACTAATTCTGGACTGAAAATATCCCCAAAAAAAGGAGGTTTTTCCCCATGATCCTGCACGATTTCCAATGCCTGGACTGCGGCTTGCATTTTGAGGAATTAATGCCCAGCCAGCAAGAGCTAAACAATGTAACCTGTCCCCAGTGTCAGGGCAAGCAGGTGCGGCAATTGCTCTCTGCAGCCAAGACCAAAATGGGCAGCTCCAAGACTGCAGCAGACACTGGTCTTTCCAGTTGCAGCCCTGCAGCAGGATTCTCTTGAGCCTAAGGCTTTGGCCTTCAGGTATAGAAGGCCTAAATCCAGAACCTACATCCTGCGGCAGCTTACAGCCCTGCCTCTCTCCCCTCGCACGCCGCAAGCCTGCCCTGATTGCAAAGAAAACAGGGGGAGAGAGAATGGGCTTGATCTATCTATGGCCATGGGCAGCTAAGCCAGGTTAATGTATGCGCTCTAGGAAACAAAATCTGCTTGACTTCAGTCTGCAGGAATTGCAAACACTCCTGCAGCAGATGGGTGAGCCTGCCTTCAGGGCCAAACAGCTTTGGCAGTGGATCTGGCAGAAAAACTCCCCGAGCTTCCAGGAAATGACCAATGTCAGCAAAGCCTTGCGGGAGCGCCTGGAGCAGGGCTTCAGCCTGAGTCTGCCAGAGGTTCGAAAATGCCTGCAAAGCAAGGATGGGACGATAAAGTTCCTTTTTGGCCTAGCTGATGGCCAGCTGGTAGAAAGCGTGCTTATCCCGGAGCGGGACCACTATACTCTGTGCCTTTCCTCCCAGTCTGGCTGCAGCCTGGGCTGTACCTTTTGCAGCACCGGCCAAATGGGTCTGGCCCGCAACTTGAGCCCTGCCGAGATCCTGGGTCAGATTCTGCAGGCCAGAATCTTCCTGCAGCAAAACCAGGACCCCTTGGCCCTGCGCAACCTGGTCTTCATGGGCATGGGTGAGCCCTTGCTCAATTGGGAAAATATTCAGAAAAGCCTGCAGGTGATCAGAGACCCTTTGGCCCTGGGCTTTTCCAGGCGCAGGACAACTGTCTCCAGCGTAGGGGTGCCAGGCAGGCTGCAAGAACTGGCAGAAAGCAGGCTGGCCTCTTTGGCCCTGTCCCTGCATGCGCCCAGTCAGGACTTAAGGCAAAGTCTCATGCCCAGGGCAGCCAGAATGTACCCCCTGCAGGACCTCTTGCAGGATCTAAAGAGCCTGCCCCTGCAGCCCAGGGAAAGGATAACTTTCGAATATATACTGATTCAGGGCGTAAATGACAGCCTCAAACAAGCCAAGGAATTGAACAGGATTCTCTCTGCTTTGCCCTGCAAGCTGAACCTGATCGCCTATAATCCTGCTCCGGGACTGCCCTACGCAGCCCCGGAGCAGGAGCAGGTCCTGGCCTTTGAGCGCTTTTTATGGCACAAGAATCAGACCGTGACCTTGCGCAAGAGCAAAGGCAGGGATATAAATGCAGCTTGCGGACAATTGAAGAGCAGCCATTGCCAGCGGTCTGTACCAGATCCAGCTGTCCCCACAAAGTGAAAGACCCGCTACAAGGAAAGTGACATGTTGCAGCCTGATTTCGCAAAGTCCGAGCAGGGCCTGCTTCCAGCCATAGTCCAGGATGTGCAAAGCAGGGAGGTGCTTATGCTGGCCTATATGGACAGTCAGGCCTGGGAGCTGACCAGGTCCACAGGCAGGGCCCATTTCTACAGCCGCAGCAGGAACAAGATTTGGCAAAAAGGGGAAAGTTCCGGACATGTCCAGGTGGTGCACTCCCTGCGTCTGGACTGTGACCTAGACACCATTTTACTCCTAGTGGAACAGCTGGGTGGCGCGGCCTGCCATAAAGGCTATCAAAGCTGTTTTTTCCGGGAAATCAAGCAAGGGGATGTCCAATACTGCTCCCCTAAAATATTCGATCCCCAGGAGGTCTACAAATAAATGTCCCAAACAGATGTTTTCAAACTGGGTATTCCCAAAGGCTCCCTGCAGGATGCCACAATCAAGCTTTTTGCAAATTCCGGATGGAAGATCAATCTGCACCATCGCAACTACTTTCCGGATATCAATGATCCCCAGATCCAATGCAGCCTGTGCCGGGCCCAGGAGATGCCGGTATATGTAGAGGACGGCACCCTGGATATGGGCCTGACAGGCAAGGACTGGATTCTGGAGAACGAGGCCCAGGTGGTCACAGTGGCAGAGATGATCTACTCCAAGAGCAGCAACCGCCCTGCGCGCTGGGTGCTGGCTGTGGCAGGGGACTCCCCTTACAGACGTCCAGAGGATCTGGCTGGCAAGAAGATCGCCACAGAACTGGAAAACTTCACCCGCAAGTATTTCCAGGCCGCGGACATCCCAGTGGAAGTGGAGTTTTCCTGGGGAGCTACAGAAGCCAAGGTGGTCTCAGGACTGGCGGATGCGATTGTGGAAGTCACCGAGACCGGCACCACCATCAAGGCCCACGGCCTGCGCATCATAGCTGAACTTTTACAGACCTCCACCCAGATCATCGCCAGCCCCCAGGCCTGGGAGCTGCCTTGGAAAAGGGAAAAGATCCAGCAGATGACCACCCTGCTCCAGGGGGCCCTTAAGGCTGAGCGCATGGTGGGCCTGAAGATGAATGTACCGAAAACGCACCTGGAACAGGTATTGCAGATTCTGCCCAGCCTGACCTCGCCTACCATGGCTGATCTTTACAACAGCGATTGGATCTCTTTGGAGATCGTGGTGGAGGAGTTCACTGTCAGGGATTTGATCCCCAGGCTGCAGGAGATTGGTGCAGAAGGCATAATTGAGTATCCCTTGAATAAAGTGATCTAGGATGAAAAAGCCTGCCATGCATGCCGAACCTGCTAATCTGGCAGTACCCAGAGCACATTTTCTGTCTGCTGCTAAGGGTCACCATGCGACGGTTTACTTCTGGAGCCAAGTCCGCACCTGGGCTCTGTTGCTTATGCTGGGATTTACACTCCTGGCCTGCGCTACCGGCAGAAGCAGCCAGGAATCTTTGCCCCGGGACATCCAGGCCCACCTGGACTTGGCCAGCTCGCATCTTACAGACGAAGAGCCCAGGAAGAGCCTTCGAGAGCTTTTGCCCTTGCAAAACAGGGCCCAGAAATACCCGGATTACCATTTCCTGTTGGGGGCCACCTATTCCGCCCTGGATAAATGCGACAAAGCCATCAAATACTTCCAGGAAGCAGTCCGCCTCAGGCCGGATTACGGAGAAGCCTGGAACAACCTGGGCCAGGCCTTTGCCGCCTGCCAGAAGCCCTCCCGGGCTGAGGAGGCCTTCCAAAAAGCCCTGGAGCTGGACACCTATTTGACCCCGGAATTTCCAGCCTACAACTTGAGCAGGCTTTACCAGGGGCAGGACCAAGAGGAAAAGGCCCTGGACTATGCAAAACAGGCTGTGGAGCTAAACTGGAGATACCTGCCTGCCTACAATCAACTGGTAGAGATACATCTGCAGCGAAAAGAGAGGGAAGAGGCCACAAAATGGCTGCGCCAGGCTGCTGAGGCCTTCCCTGACAATGAAGAATTATTGTTCAGGCTGGCAGAGAATGAGCTCAGGCTGGGCAATACAGATGAAGCCAAGTTCTGGCTGCAACGCATCCTGGAGGTGGAACCAGATTCCTCGACTGCCCAAATGGCCAGAGATTACCTGGACATCATCCAAGAATAAGCCCCAAGGTCCTGAGCTGCGTGTTCTGGGCATAAACCCCTGGATCTACGATTTTGCCGCCTTCAACCTCTGGTCCAGGCCTGCAGGGCTTTTGACCTGCCTGGAACTGATGCGCTCTTCTGGATGCAAGGTGGCCCTGCTGGATTGCCTGTACCCCACTTGGCAGGATATTGACTGGCCCAGGACCCAAAGATACGGCACCTGCCACTACCCCAGGACCCTTTTGCCCAAGCCTTGGGCCCTTCAGGACATCCCCAGGAATTACAGTCGCTACGGGCTGCCGTATGCAGCTGTGGAAAAGGCCTTGCGGCTTTTAAGGCCCAGGCCAGACCTGATTCTGCTCACCTCTGGAATGACCTACTGGTATCCCGGGGTCTTGGCCATGGAACGCCTGCTGCGCAGGATCTGGCCCCAAACTCCCCTGGTCCTGGGCGGGATATATCCCAGCCTTTGTCCTGAGCACGCTGCGCAGCACAGTCACGCGGATCTAATCCTCCAAGGTCCCTTAGAGCAAAAAGTAAACTGGCAAAGGCTCTGGGCCCTGACTGGCATGAACCCAGCCACACCGCCTGAAGTGCCAGAGCCAGGGCTTGCCCAGGAGCTGTATCCCCAAAAGGATTTTGCCCTTATCCTAGGCTCCAGGGGTTGCCCCTTCAATTGCGCCTACTGCGCAAGCTCCTGCCTGTATCCAGGTTTTGCCCAGGACAGCCTGGACAATATCTTCAGCAGCTTCATGCAGGAGTGGGCTCAGGGAGTGCGCGACTTTGCATTTTACGACGACGCCCTTTTATACCAGGCCCAGCATTGGCTAGTCCCATTCTTGCGTAAGATAAGCAGGATGCAGACCAAGCCCAGGCTGCATACCCCAAATGCTGTGCATGCCAGATATCTGCAGGACTCCCTGCCCGCTCTGCTGCAAAGGGCCGGCCTTTGCAGCATGCGCTTGGGCCTGGAGACTGCGGATTTTGCCGGGCGCAAGGACGCCAAGCTGAGCCAGGAGCAGTGGACCCGGGCTGTGCAGAACCTTTTCCAGGCCGGATTCCAGCAGGGACAACTCGGGGCCTATATACTGTTTGGACTGCCTGGACAGGATCCCCAGGAAATAGAGCGGGCCATACAGTTCTGCAAAAGACACCATGTGCAGCCCATTTTGGCCCACTATTCCCCAATCCCTGGCAGCGGACTCTTTGAGCAGGCTAGGGAATACAGCCCCTATCCCTTGGCAGAAGAGCCCTTGTATCAGAATAGCTCTATCTGGCCCTGCTATCCAGGAGGCTTCTCCTGGCAGGAAAGGCAGAGGTGGCAAAGGCTTCTGCAGGGTTAAATGTGTTGACCCGGAACCTGGAGGCTGTTAATTAATCTGATCTTGGCCCATAGCACTTTGCAGGGGGACAAGCAAAAAAGGAGAGAACAGCTTGAAAACATACATCCAAAAGAACAACAATTTCCCAGGCTTGCCTGAAAGGCTCCAGGGCCTGGGAGAGCTGGCTGAAAACCTTTGGTGGTCCTGGAATCCCCAGGCCAGGATGCTGTTCAAGATGCTGGACAGGCAAACCTGGAAGGAAAGCGGGCACAACCCTGACCTGATGCTCAAGATGCTGCCTGTAGAGGTAATGCAGAGGGGAGCCCAGGACAAACACTACCTGACCCATTATGACCTAGTCATGGACCATTTTCGCAAGTACATGCAGGATTCCGTGACTGTCCCTCAAAATAGTGCCAGCCAAGAAGCAAGCTTGCCCATAGCCTACTTCTCCGCAGAGTACGGCCTGCACCACTCGTTGCCTTTTTACGCCGGGGGGCTGGGATTTCTGGCCGGGGACCATCTCAAGGAATGCAGCGACCAGGGGGTACCCTTGGTAGCAGTGGGATTTATGTATCCTGCAGGCTATCTTTACCAGGTCCTGCGCCAGGATGGCTGGCAGGAGAACTACACCCAGGAGGTGGACAAGGAGGCCGCTTCCATCAGCAGGCTGCTTACAGAAAACGGAGAGCAGCTGCAGGTGCCTGTACCCTTTATCAACCATACCCCAGTAGAGGTGGGCATCTGGAAGGTGGCTGTGGGCAGGGTGCCTTTGTATCTCATGGACACAGACCTGGAGGTCAATGAGCCCTGGATCAGGGGCATCTCCCAGAGGCTGTACACCAGCGACCACAGGCAAAGGCTGTTGCAGGAGATCATCTTGGGCATCGGAGGCTCCAGGGTACTTAGGGCCCTGGGCCAGGACTATTGCATGCTGCATCTAAACGAAGGCCATGCCGCCTTTGCCCTGCTGGAGAAGATAAGGGAATTGGTGGAGCAGGGCCAGGACTTCCAGCAGGCCCGGGAGCAGCTAAGTCGCATGAGCCTGTTCACCACCCACACTCCTGTGCCAGCAGGCCATGATGTCTTCCCTTTCGAGCTGATCGAGAAGTACTTTGAGGCCTACTGGCCCAGGCTGGGCCTGAGCAGGGAGGAATTCCTGGATCTGGGCCGGCACCCTGAGGAGCCCCAGGCTGGCTTCAACATGACTGTTCTGGCCCTGAAGCTGTCCGGCAGATGCAATGCTGTCAGCAAAAAGCACTGCCAGGTTACCAGGCAGATGTGGCACTCCCTGTGGCCGGATCTGCCCCAGGAGGAAATCCCCATAGACCATGTCACCAATGGAGTACACCTGCCCACCTGGCTGGAGCCCAAGATCAGGCTCTTGTTCAACAGGCACTTTGGCGAGGGCTGGCTCAGCGCCCACGACAATCCTGCAATCTGGGAGTTCATAGAGGAGATACCTGACAAGGAGCTCTGGCAGACCCATTACTGGCTCAAGCTAAAGTTATTCAACTATATCCGGCACAGGGCCAAGTCCCGCTGGAGCTCAGGGGAAACAGATCCCGGCCAGATCATGGCCCAGGGCACTATGCTGGATCCTGCGGTGCTCACTTTAGGCTTTGCCCGCAGGTTCGCCACCTATAAAAGGGCTGATCTGATCTTTTCTGACTTGGAGAGGCTAAAAAAGATCCTCAACCATCCCTGGCGGCCTTTACAGATTGTCTTTGCCGGCAAGGCCCATCCAGCTGACGAGGCAGGACAAAGACTGATCCAGCGTATCTACCAGCTGGCTCGCAGCCCGGAGCTGGGAGGCAGGATCGCTTTTGTGGAGAACTACAACGAACAGCTGGCCCAGTACCTGGTGCATGGAGTGGATGTCTGGCTGAACAATCCCCAGCCTCCCCTAGAGGCCTGCGGTACCAGTGGCATGAAGGCTGCCATTAACGCAGCACCCCATCTGAGCATCCCTGACGGCTGGTGGCTGGAGGGTTTCAACCGCCACAACGGTTGGGCCTTCGGCCATGAAGAGCCCGGTTCCCACCGGGATCAGGAGGATGCAGAGGAGCTTTATCAGCTCCTGGAGAACAAGCTCATCCCTGCCTATTACCTGGCTGGAGAGGACGGCACACCATTTGAATGGGTACGCATAATGAAGGAGAGCATCAAGAGCGTGGCCCCGGAGTTTTCCGCCCGCAGGATGGTCAAGGAATACTTGCAAAAATTCTATCAGCACGCCCTGCAGGGTGCAGAAAGAAAACCCTAGCTGCAATGCTGGGGATTTCAAGCCCTGCCTAGCCAGGAGCAAAACAGGATGTATGATTAGACAGCAACAGGGAAATGTTTTATTAACCCGGCAGCAACAACAATCTTTAATTAATCCTTGATCAGACTCTATATGCGGCCGGAAAAAAGACAGCTTCGCAATTTCAGCATCATTGCCCATATTGACCACGGCAAATCCACCCTTGCGGATCGGATCCTGGAGTTGACCGGTCTGGTCAGCGGCAGGGACAAGAAGGATCAATTCCTGGATCGCATGGATCTGGAGCGTGAGAGGGGCATTACCATCAAGTCCCAGACCGTGCGTTTGCCTTACAGGGCTGCGGACGGCAGGGATTATATCCTAAATCTCATAGATACCCCCGGGCATGTGGATTTCAATTACGAAGTCTCCAGGAGCCTGGCTGCCTGCGAGGGCGCCCTGCTTTTGATAGACGCCTCCCAGGGAGTGGAGGCCCAGACCATGGCCAATGTCTATCTGGCCCTGGACAACGACCTGGAGATCATCCCGGTCTTGAACAAGGTGGATCTGCCTGGTGCAGAGCCTGAGCTGATCATTCAGGACATCGAGGAGGCCATAGGCCTGGATTGCACCGATATCCTGCAGATCAGCGCCAAGACTGGACTCAATACAGAGCAGGTCCTGGAGAGGATTGTGCGCCAGATCCCCAGGCCCCAGGGCATAATGGAGGACCCTTTAAAGGCCTTGATATTTGACTCCTGGTATGATCCTTACCAAGGAGTGGTGGTCCTGTTCAGGATATTCAACGGCTTCATGCAGCAGGGCCAAAGGATCATGATGTTCTCCAACCAGCGGGAGTTCGAGATCCACAGCCTGGGAGTCTTCTCTCCCAATCCCCAGCAGGTGGAGTGGCTGGGTCCTGGAGAAGTGGGGTTCATGTTTGCCAATGTTAAGGACCTGAGCCAGGCCAGGGTGGGGGACACCATCACCTGGGCCCACCAGCCTGTGAGCCAGCCTTGCCCTGGATTCAAGAAGATCCAGCCCATGGTCTTCTGCGGCCTGTATCCCACAGAACCAGCCAAATATGATCCCTTGAAAAAGTCCTTGGAGCGCCTGTCTCTGAATGACACCTCCTTTAGCTTTGATCCAGAGACCTCCCAGGCCCTGGGCTTCGGGTTCAGATGCGGATTCCTGGGTCTCCTGCATATGGACATCATCCAGGAGAGGCTGGAGAGGGAGTTCCAGGCCGAGCTTATTGCCACCGCACCTTCAGTGGTCTACCAGGCCCACAAAAAGGACGGCACTGTGCAAATGGTGGACAACCCCAGCCTGCTCCCTGACCCCAAGGACCTGGAGTCTATAGCCGAGCCCTATGTGCGCATGGAGATCCATGTGCCCAACGAATACGTGGGCAATGTCTTAAAGCTCTGCGAGGAGAAAAGGGGCTTGCAAAAGGACCTGCGCTACCTGACCTCCTCCAGGGTGATAATTACCTACGAGCTGCCTTTTGCAGAGATCGTCTTCGACTTCTTTGACCAGCTCAAATCCCTGACCAGGGGCTATGCTTCCCTGGACTATGAGTTCATCGGCTTTTTCCTTGCGGATCTGGTTCGGCTGGATATTTTGATCAACTCCGAGCCCGTGGATTCCATGGCCAGTATTGTGCACCGCAATCAGGCCTATTACCAGGGCAGAAAACTGGCCCAGAAGCTGAAGCAGCTGATCCCCAGACAGCTCTTCGAGGTCATCATCCAGGCCTGCATCAGCCACAAGGTGGTGGCCAGGGAAAGAGTTGCGCCTTTGCGCAAGAACGTAACAGCCAAGTGCTACGGCGGAGATATCACCAGAAAACGCAAGCTGCTGGAGAAGCAAAAGGAAGGCAAACGCAGGATGAAGAAAATGGGCAACATAGAACTGCCCCAGGAGGCCTTCCTAGCTGCTTTAAAAAAAGACGAGTCTTGAGCCTGGCCTGGCCCAGAGGATATATCCATGAGCCCCAACTGGAAAAAAACTTTCAAGGAGTATGCAGAGGCCCTGCTCATTGCCTTCATCCTGGCCTTTCTGATCAGGTCCTTTGCTGTGCAGGCCTTCAAGATCCCCTCCGGGTCCATGCTGCCCACCCTGGAGATAGGGGACCATCTGTTGGTGAACAAGTTCATCTACGGAGTGCGCCTGCCTTTTGTGGACACTTTGCTGGTTCCGGTCTCAGAGCCTGAGTTCCAGGATATAATAGTCTTCAAATTCCCTGAGGATGAATCCAAGGACTTCATCAAGAGGGTCATAGGCCTGCCTGGAGACCAGATAGAAATCAGGGACAAGCAGGTCATTCGCAACGGCCAGCCGCTAGTGGAGCCCTATGTGCGACATACCAGCCCCCAGACCAGCTCTAACAAGCTCTCCAAGCAACGCTGGCCGCCGCACAGCTTCGACCCCACATTCAGGGACAATCTGCCCCCTGTTGAGGTCCCTGAAGACAAGTACTTCGTCATGGGAGACAACCGGGATGAATCTTACGACTCCAGGTTCTGGGGCTTTGTGGAACAGGAAGAGATCCTGGGCCAGGCCTGGATCATCTACTGGTCCTGGGAAGGGTTGGGCGAGATCAGATGGGGGCGCATAGGCCAAACTGTGGAGTAGCTTATGCTGGCCAGGGTGGTAACCGCCGCACTTTTGGGGATTGAGGCCTTTACAGTGCATCTGGAGACTGACCTTGCCAGGTCAGGCATGCCCGCCTTTACCATGGTGGGTCTGGCTGAGGGCGCGGTCAAGGAGAGCAAGGAGCGGGTCTTCACCGCCCTGAAGAACAGCGGATTCAAGCTCCCGCCCTCCAGGATCACTGTAAACCTGGCACCTGCGGATATGCGCAAGGAGGGCAGCGGCTATGACCTGCCCCTGGCCCTGGGTCTTTTGGCTGCTGCAGAGATCATGCCTGAATCCTGCCTGCAGGGCTATTATCTTTCTGGAGAGCTCTCCCTGAATGGAGAACTAAAGCCGGTACCAGGGGTGCTGCCCATGGCGCTCAAGGCCAGGGAGGCCGGGGCCAGGGGCCTGATCATCCCTGAGGAGAACAAGGCAGAAGCAGGGGTGGTGCAAAACCTGCCTGTCTACCCCTTGAGCAGCCTGGCCCAGTGCATTCGGTTTTTGACAGGAGAAGAGCAGGTCCAGCCCTATAAAAGCGACCTTGAGGACCTCTGGGCCAGGCGTCTGGAGTTCTGCCTGGATTTCAAGGAGGTCAAAGGGCAGGAGCATGCCAAGCGGGCAGTGGAGATCGCTGCAGCAGGCGGACACAATCTGCTCTTTATCGGCCCTCCGGGCAGTGGCAAGACCATGCTGGCCAAACGCATACCCAGTGTGCTGCCCTTGCTGGAATTTGAAGAGGCCCTGGAAGTGACCAAGATCTATTCTGTGGCAGGACAGCTAAGCCCAGGCCAGGCCCTGATCACGGAAAGGCCCTTTAGATCCCCGCACCATACCATCTCAGACGCCGGTCTGATCGGAGGAGGCCAGTACCCTAGGCCTGGGGAGGTTTCCCTTTCCCATCGCGGAGTGCTCTTTTTGGACGAGATGCCTGAGTTCCGCAAGCAGGTCCTGGAGGTAATGCGCCAGCCCCTGGAGGACGGCACTGTGACCATCTCCAGGGCTGCTGTCTCCTTGCAGTATCCTGCAGACTTCATGCTGGTGGCTGCCATGAACCCTTGCCCATGCGGATACTTAACAGACGATGAACACCCCTGCACTTGCACCACCAGACAGATCCAGCGTTACCGCTCCAGGCTATCCGGGCCGCTTCTGGACCGGATAGATCTGCAGATCGAGGTCCCGGCGCTGAAGTACAAGGAGCTCAAGCAAAAGAAAGGCAGCAAGGATTCCCGCTCCATGCGGGAAAAGATCCAGACCGCCAGGGAGATCCAGTCCTGGCGCTACCAGAAACTGCCCTGCAGCACCAACAGCGAGCTCGGGGACAAATGGCTGCAGAAATATTGTGCCCTGGGGGAGGCGGAGCACAATTTTCTCGAGCAGGCAGTACAAAAGCTAGGTCTTTCAGCCCGGGCCTTCACCAGGATCCTCAAGATCGGCAGAACCATTGCCGACCTGGAAGCCCAGGAAGGCTTAAGCGTGGATCACCTGGCAGAGGCCATAAACTACCGCTGCCTGGATCGGGAGGATAGATTCTAAAGACTCTGGCCTGCTATTCCTTTACAGGACACTGCCTGCAGGAGCAGCTCAGCTCACTGAAGGCGTAGAATATGCGCTCCTCCACCCGCCTTTTTTTCTCGTCCAGGACATACTCCCCTGCACTTGCAGCCTCTTTTTGCAGCTCCTCCCAGCTGGGGATGGCCTGATAGTCGGTCTGCCTGAGGAGCTCACCGTCGGCCACGCGCAAAATCAGAGCCTGATTGGTGTCAGTGACCACAGCCAGCCTGGCTGGGCCATGGGGGTGCAGCCTGGCTGCAGCCAGGCACTCCCGGATATAGGTCTCCACCTCGCCTGCGCAGAATATCAGGATCAATAAGGGCCTTCCCTGTTGGTCGTAGACTGTCAGGTCCACTTCCCGCTGATAACTCTGACCCTGGATCTGAAAACAAATCTCCACCTTGGGGCTTAACCTCTGCTTGGGATAGCCCTTTCTCTCCACCAGCATCTTGGCTATGGCCTGGCGCAGATCCTCATAGGTGGTGGCCTGGATTTCCTTCCCGCTTAGGTAGTCTTGAATGCTGTAGCCTAGGCTTATTTCGTGCATAACTCCTTGGTCCCGCACCCTTGCCGGGCCCGGGCTTTAGTTGCTGAGTTTCGGGTGCGCAGAGCTGGAGACTTGCAGGCCAAACCCTGCATAGCATTCCAGGTATTGCTTGGCAGACTCTAACCAGGAGAAATCCTGGCCCATGGCCCGCTGCTGCATCTGCTGCCAAAGCTCCGCATCATCCTGCCAGATACGCACTGCCCTCTTGATGCAGGCCAATAAGGACCTGGCCTTTACCGGCCTGAAGACAAAGCCTGTGCAGCCCTGATCCGGATAGCTGCACACGGTATCCTTCAGTCCGCCCACTGCCGAGGCTATCGGCAGGGTACCGTACCGCAGGCTGTAGAGCTGGGTCAAACCGCAGGGCTCATACCTGGAGGGCATCAGGAAGATATCAGCTCCAGCCATAATCTGATGCGCATCCTCCTCTGTATAGCCTATACATGCTGCCAGCCTGCCGGGATACTCCTCCACCAGGTTGGAGAGCCTGGTTTCCAGCTCCAGATCTCCCTCACCCAGGATGACCAGGCCCAGCTCCAGCTCCATGAGTTGGGGTATGATCTCCAGGACCAGATCAATTCCCTTTTGCTCCCGCAGCCTGCCGATAAAGCCCAGCACAGGCAGATTTCCCTGCAGGCAGGGCTCCAGGCCCATCTTATGCAGAAGATGCCGCTTGCATTTCTGCTTGCCGCGCAGATCCAGCATGGAGTAATTCCAGGGCAGGTACTTGTCCCGGGCAGGATCCCAGGTCCTGTAATCCACCCCGTTCAGGATGCCCCTGATCCTGGAGGACCTTTTGCCCAAGATGCCCTCCAATCCGCAGCCGAATTCAGGGGTCAGTATCTCCCGAGCATAGCTGGGGCTGACTGTGCTGATCAGATCAGCATACCCTATGCCTGCCTTGAGCATGTTAAAAGAGCCGTAATGCTCTGCCCCGTCCATGTGCCAGGCCTGGCTGGGGAGGCCGGAGTCCCAGAACAGCCTGGCAGAGTACTGGCCTTGAAATGCTAAATTATGCACGGTGAGCATGGAGCTGGTGCCCTGCCAGAAGGGTTCCTGCCTGCGCATAAAATGCAGGTAGGCTGGGATCAGGGATGTCTGCCAGTCATGCACATGCAGGACAGCTGGCGGCTTGTCCATGGTCCTGGCCCAGGCCAGGGCTGCCCTGCAAAAGAATATGAACCTCTCGCAATTGTCAAAGTAGTCACCTTGATAAGTGCAATAGAAATTCTTGCGGTCAAAGTACTCCGGACGGTCCACGAAATACACAGGGACCCCGTGGTAGTCGGCGCGATAGATATCTGCAGTGATATCCGGCCAGGGAAATCCCACAGGGCATCTTTGATACAAAAGCCGGATCTGGTAGGAGGCTGTGGACAATCTGCCGTAAAAAGGCGTTATCACCCCTACCTCCAGACCCATGTCCTTCAGGGTCAAGGGCAGCACTCCCAGGACATCCCCCAGCCCTCCGGTCTTGGAGAAAGGATAGGCCTCTGAAGCTATAAACAAAACCTGCGGGGAATAGAGCATAACTTTTTCTCGAATTAAATAGCGAAACCTTGCTGTGTAGGTCCTATTTTTTTCAATTTACTGTAGGCCTTACCACAAGTCAAACCCAACCCTTGCAGATCCGGCCTGCTTAAGCCCGGCAAAATCCTATATTTCCCTTGACAGTGGCCACGCGGAATTGTTATTGCTTCTAAACTTTTGCATTTGCAGGCGCGTAGCTCAGGGGTAGAGCACTTGCTTGACGCGCAAGGGGTCAGGAGTTCAAATCTCCTCGCGCCTACCATCCTGATTCATTGCTCATCTTCCCAGGGAGGCACCTGCCTCCCTGTTTCGTTTGGGCTTTATACTTTGGGAGGCAGACTTGCAGGCAGTGCAGATTCAAGACACCAAGATCGAGGCTGAGCAGGACCAGGCTTGCGGGCAGGTCCTGAAAAAGGCCCTGAGCAACAAGCAGTTCAAAAAGCTGGTAGCCTGCAGGTGCGATGACATCCTCCTGGATCTGCAGCAGCCTTTGCCCAAGCACTGCCAGCAGTTGGAACCTGTTTTTTTGGATTCAGAATCAGGGCTGGAGATTCTGCGCCACAGCGCGGCCCATGTTATGGCCCAGGCGGTCAAGAAGCTCTATCCGCAAGCCAAGGTAGGCATGGGGCCTGCGATAGAAAATGGCTTCTACTATGATTTCGAATTCGAGCGCTCCTTTACCCCCCAGGACCTGGAGCACATCGAAAAAGAGATGCAAAGGATAATTGAGGCTGATCTGCCCCTGGAGCGCAGAACCCTTTCCCTGCAGGAGGCCAACAGGCTGTTCCTCTTCCAAAATGAGGCTTATAAGCTGGAGCTATTGGAGGAGATGCAAGAGGCTGAGGTCAGCATCTACACCCAGGGCAATTTTACTGATCTCTGCCGAGGTCCGCACCTGCCCTCCACCGGATACATCCAAGCCTTTAAGCTGACCAGCGTGGCAGGTGCCTATTGGCGAGGGGACGAGACTCGGCCCATGCTGCAGCGCATTTACGGTACTGCCTGGCCCAGCCAGAAGGAGCTCAAGAAGTATTTGCAGGAGCTGGAAGAGGCCCAGAAGCGCGACCACCGTAAGCTGGGCAGCCAACTGGACTTGTTCAGCTTCAGCGACGAGGCAGGCCCGGGCATGCCTATATTTCATCCCAAGGGCGCGCTCATCCGCAGCATCTTAGAGGACTTCGAGACCAAGGAACATCTAAAAAGGGGCTATCAGCTGGTGCGCGGGCCGCAACTTTTACGTAGAGAGCTCTGGCAGCGCTCCGGGCACTACGACAATTACCGGGAAAACATGTACTTCACCGAGATAGACGACCAGGTCTATGGCCTGAAGCCCATGAACTGCCTGGCCCACATGCTGGTCTACAAGTCCAAGCTGCGCAGCTACCGGGATCTGCCTGTGCGCCTTTTTGAGCTGGGCACAGTGCACCGGCACGAAAAATCCGGGGTTATGCACGGTCTGCTCAGGGTGCGCCAGTTCACCCAGGATGATGCGCATATCATCTGCAGGCCGGATCAACTGCAGCAGGAGATTTTGGGGGTACTCAACTTTGTCCGGGATATTATGCAACTCTTTGGCTTTGAGTACCAGGTGGAGATCTCCACCAGGCCTGAGAAGTCCATAGGCTCCCAGGAGGACTGGACCCAGGCCATTCAAGCCCTGCAAAGCGCCCTGGAGAGCGCTGGGCTGGAGTATGAGGTTTGCTCCGGGGAAGGCGCGTTCTACGGCCCCAAGATTGACATCAAGCTCATGGATGCCTTAAATCGTAAGTGGCAATGCGCCACAGTGCAATGCGACTTCACCCTGCCGCACAGGTTTGATCTCAACTATATCGGCCAGGATGGTGAAAAGCACAGGCCTGTAATGCTGCACAGGGTGATTCTGGGGGCGATTGAGCGTTTCCTGGGAGTCCTGCTGGAGCACTTTGCAGGCGCCCTGCCCACTTGGCTCAGCCCTGTCCAGGCCAGGATCCTGAACATTACTGATGAACAGGCGGAATATGCCCAGTCTTGTGCAGACATGCTGCAGCAGGCGGGTATCAGGACAGAGGCTGACCTGCGCAACGAAAAGCTGGGCTACAAGGTCAGGGAGGCCCAACTGGAAAAAATTCCCTACATCCTGGTGGCAGGCAACCAGGAAAAGCAAGAGCACCAGCTGAATGTTAGGCCAAGGGGCCAGCAGCACCAGGGTCAAATGCATGTAGAACAGGTCATAGAAACTATCAAGCAGGATTGCGAAGAACCATTCAAACGTGGAGGAATGAGCTATAGCTTCTCCTACTAGCGCCCGCCGCAACCACCAAATCCGGGTACCAGAAGTCAGGGTGGTCAATGAAGAGGGTGAACAGCTGGGGGTCATGCCCACCAAGCAGGCCCTGCAACTAGCTGAGGAGCAAGGCGTGGACCTGGTGGAGGTTTCTCCCAAGGCCACCCCGCCAGTCTGCAGACTGATGGACTACGGCAAGTATCAATATCAGCAGCGCAAAAGGCTGCAGGAAGCCAAAAAGAAGCAGGTCCAGGTCCAGCTTAAGGAGGTCAAGCTCCGACCCAAGACTGATGAGCACGACCTGCAGACCAAGCTGGGACATGTGCGCAAGTTTCTGGCCAAAGGGGACAGGTGCAAGATAACCCTTTTCTTTCGAGGCAGGGAGATTGTGTACAAGGACCAGGGCCAGGAGATTATGCAGCACATACTCCAAGAGCTAAGCGATGTGGCCAAAGTGGAGCAAGCGCCCAAATTTGAAGGCAGGGCCATGCACATGATCGTGACCCCTTTGCCCAAAAAGTAGGGCCCAGTCCAGGAGAATAAAGGAGGAATTATGCCCAAGATAAAAAACCACAGGGGCGCAGCCAAGAGATTCAAGAGTACAGGCACTGGCAAGCTGCAACGGAAAAAGGCTTATCACAGCCATATCCTGACCAAGAAATCGCCCAAAAGGAAAAGGGCCCTGCGGCAATCCACTTTAGTGGATTCTGCCAATGAAAAGCAGATCAAAAGGATTTTGCCTTACTCAGGATAAATACCAGGAATAGCCCGGGCAGCAAAAGCTGATTCACACTGTTCCCTGCCCAGGGTTAAGCAGACTGCCAACCTACAACTTCCCAGGCAATAGGAGATGAGATATGCGGGTCAAAAGAGGAAAGACCGCCCATAAGAAACACAAGAAATACCTAAAAATGGCCAAGGGCTACCGCGGCAGCAGGAGCACACTTTTCCGCACTGCTAAGGAGGCTGTGGAGCATGCTTTGTGCGATGCCTATAAGGACCGCAGGCTGAAAAAGCGGGACTATCGCAGGCTCTGGATAGTGCGTATCAATGCTGCTGCCCGCATGCACGGCCTTTCCTACAGCAAATTCATGCAGGGTCTGCAACGCAGCGGAGTGGAGCTTAACCGCAAAGTGCTTGCTGATTTGGCCTGCAGTGACCAACAGGCCTTTTCCAGACTGGCGGAAATGGCCAAATCCAAGGTACAGTAAATTGAGCCTGAGCAAAGAGGAGTTTCTGCAAAGCCTGCAAGATGTGGGCTCCAAGCTGGAGTCAGCCCTGCCCCGGATTTCCTCCAGCCAGGAACTGGAGGCCCTAAGGGCGGACCTGCTGGGCAGAAAAGGCGAGTTGGCCAAAGTCATGGCCAGGCTCAAGGAACTTCCAGAGCAGGACAGGCCTGAGGCCGGACAAAAGGCCAATCAGGTCAAAAAAAAACTGCAGGAGCTGTTCCAGTCCAAGAAACAGGAGATAGAGCAGGAAAAGTCCTCCGGGCAGCAAAGCGATTTCGATCCCACCCTGCCTGGCCGCAGGCCCAGATTGGGCTCCCTGCATCCTGTGACCCTGGTCTTGCACCAGATCTGCACTGTGTTTACCAGACTGGGATTCGAGATAGTCACTGGTCCAGAGGTGGAAAGCGACTTTTATAATTTTGAGGCCCTGAACATCCCCAAGGACCACCCGGCCAGGGACATGCAGGATACCCTGTATATTCAGGGGGGCACAGTCCTGCGTACCCACACCTCCCCTTTGCAGATCCGCACCATGCAAAACAGAAGACCCCCTTTGGCTGCTGTGGCCCCAGGCAAGGTTTACCGCAGGGACGCAGATCTGACCCACTCCCCCATGTTCCACCAGATCGAGGGTTTTGTAGTGGACCGTGAGGTGAGCATGGCGGATTTGCGCGGCACCTTGACCCTTTTTGTGCAGCAAATCTTTGGCTCGCAGTGCCAAGTGCGCTTCAGGCCCAGCTATTTTCCTTTCACAGAGCCCAGCGCAGAGGTGGATATCAGCTGCGTGCTCTGTCAGGGCAGCGGACAGTCCCAGGGCCAGCCCTGCAGGGTCTGCAAGCAAACCGGCTGGGTGGAGATCTTGGGCTGCGGCATGATCGATCCTGAGGTCTTTACCGCAGTGGACTTTGATCCAGAAAAGTACACCGGATTTGCCTTTGGCCTGGGGGTAGAAAGGGTGGCCATGCTCAAGTACGGGATTGACGATCTGCGGCTTTTCTTTAATAACGATCTGCGCTTTTTGACACAGTTCAGGCAACTGCCAAGCCTATAGACAAGGTTCTCAAGACAATGCTGCTTAGCGTAAATTGGCTTCAGGAACTCACTCCATACCAGGGATCTGTGCAAGAGCTTGCGCACAAGCTGACCATGCTGGGCCTGGAGGTTGAGGAACAAAGCATTCCCTTTTCCCACCTGCAGGACATGCAGGTGGGCCGGATAACTGAATGCCGGACCCATTCCGGGGCTGACCAGCTCAAGCTCTGCAGGGTCAATCTGGGGCAGGAACAGGAATTGGACATTGTCTGTGGCGCACCGAATGTAGCAACAGGACAGCTGGTCCCGGTAGCCCCTGCAGGCAGCAGCCTGCCAGACGGCACCAGGATAAAGAAGGCCAAGATCAGGGGAGAAAAGTCCCAGGGCATGATCCTCTCGGAAAAGGAGCTGGGCCTGGGAGAGGACCACACCGGGATCATGCTCCTGGAGCCAGGCCTTGAGGCTGGCCAGTCCCTGCTAAAAGCTCTGGATCTGGAGGATGTCATTCTGGACATCGGCCTGACCCCGAACCGAGGGGACTGTCTGAGCGTGCAGGGCATAGCCAGGGAGGTCTCTGCAGCCTTTGACCTGCCTTTGTACCCGCCTGAAACTGCGCTCCAGGATGAGCCCCCTGAGTGCTCAGAGCTGTTGAAGGTCCAAATCCAAGAGCCTGAGTTGTGCCCCCTGTACCAGGCCAGGATCCTTACCCAGCCCCAGCTGGGGCCCAGCCCCTTTTGGCTGCGCAAGAGGCTGCTCAGCCTGGGCCTGCGCCCAGTGAACAACATTGTGGATGTTACCAACTATGTGCTTTTGGAGCTGGGCCAGCCCTTGCATGCCTTTGACCGGGGGCTGCTCTTCGGAAAACTGATCCAGGTAGCCTGCTCCGGAGAAAAAAGGGAGTTCACCACCCTGGATGGACAAACCCAGAGCCTGCTGCCTGAGGATCTTTTAATCTGGGATCAGGAAAAGCCTGTGGCCCTGGCAGGCATCATGGGCGGTGCCAACACAGAGATCAGCCCTCGCACCAGGGAAGTGGTTCTGGAATGCGCTGTCTTTGATCCCATCCGGATCCGCAAGACCTGCCGCAGACTGGCTCTGGGTAGTGAATCCGCCTTCAGATTTGAAAGGGGGGTGGACCAGGCAGGCTCAGAAAGGGCCTTGCAGAGGGCCTGCCACCTGCTGCAGAAGCTATCCGGGGCCAAAATAGTGCAAGGAGTATGCAGGCAGGAACCCCGCCCCTGGCAAAGTCCGAAGATAAAATTTCGGCCCAGCCGGGCAGCACAGCTCCTGGCCCTGGAGCTGGATGAGGAATTTTGCAGAAACATCCTGCAAGGCTTGGGCTGTAGCATAGACCAGGGTCAGGACAGCCCCTGGCTGGTGCAGCCGCCCAGTTTCAGGCAGGATCTGGGCCGGGAGGTGGACCTGATCGAAGAGATCGGTCGCTTTTACGGCTTTGAGGAGATTGCCTCTAGCCCTCCCAGCATCAGAAGACCCCTTGACCAGGATACAGACAGCCAGGCCTCAGAACAGGCAGGATACGAATTTCTGCACCTGATCAAAACCTGGGCCCAGGGCCAAGGCCTGCAGGAGGTGATCAACTTCAGCTTCGTGGGTCAAAGGGATCTTACCAGGCTGGGCCTGGATGGGCAAAAAGCCTTGCGCATTCAAAATCCCTTAAGCTCTGACCAGGACAGCATGCGACCCATGCTTAGTCCTGGACTTTTGCAGAGCCTGGCCTGGAATGCAGCCCAAGGCAACACCCAGCAGCAGCTGTTTGAGCTGGCCCGCTGCTTTGAGCCTGATTCCGGCTCAGAGACCAGGGCCAGGGAGAGAAACCTGCTGGGTCTGGCCCTGCATGGGCTGCGCCAGCCAGAGCGCTGGCCCTGGCCCAGGCAGGAGGCTGATTTTGCGGAGCTAAAAGGACTGCTGGAGCACCTTTTTAGCAGGCTGCTTTTGCCTGAATTTACCTGCAACCTGCAGCAGGAGCACCCCTTCTTGCAGCCTGCAGTGGGCATTGAGCTGTACGGTTCCCAGTTAGGTGTTATGGGCAGTCTGGATTCCAAAATTGCCAGACAGGAGCGGCTACGCTATCCAGTCTGGTTGGCTGAACTGGACTTGGACCTGCTGTTTAGGCTGCAGGCAAGACAGGAGTTCAGCTATCAGCCTTGGCCCAAGTTTCCGCCTGTGGTTAGGGACATGACTATAGTGGCTGGAGCAGAGGTGAGCTTTAAGCAACTGCAAGACAAGATCCAGGAGGCTGGCAGTCCGATCCTGCATAAATTCAGCCTGCAGGATTTGTACCAGCCCCAGGACAGCTCCAAGCGCAACCTTACCTTGCGGCTCATTTACAGACACCAGGAAAGGACTTTAACTGACAAAGAGGTAGATCAGGAGCAGGCCAGACTTGGCGATCTCCTGCTTCAGGACCTGCCGGTCAGCTTTCCTTAAGATGACAGGTATGGCGGCTGCGCACAGCAATACCTACAAGATCGGCCAGGCAGCCAGGATGCTGGAGCTGGAACCTTATGTGCTGCGCTTTTGGGAATCCGAGTTCCCCCAACTGGATCCCATCCGGACCCCAAAAGGCCAAAGGCTTTACACAGAGGAACATCTGGCTTTGCTCAGGCGCATCAAGCATCTGCTCTATACCCAGGGCCTGACCATTGAAGGGGCAAAACGCAAGCTGGAAGCAAACACTAAATGGTGGGACCTGGTGCAGGAGCTGCAAAAGGAGCTGCAAGAGATAAGGACCATGCTTTCGGACTAAGCCCGCGTCTCACAATCTGAATATTGGATAAGGTTAACACCATGCAGTACTCAACACGCATCCAAAAGGTACAGCCCTCTGCCACCTTGACCATCAACGCCAAGGCCCAGGAACTGAAGGCCCAGGGCCAGGAGATACTGAACCTGGCTGCAGGCGAGCCTGATTTTCAGCCTCCGCAGCATGTACTGCAGGCTGTACACCAGGCTGTGGACCAGGGCAAGACCAGATATACTGCGGTGCCTGGCATGCCTGATCTGTTGCAGGCTGTAGCTGATTACTTCCGCTGTTTTTACCAGATAGAGGCGGGTCCGGAAATGGTAACCACCTGCAACGGGGGCAAGCAGGCCCTTTACAATCTTTTCCAGGTCCTGCTCAACCACGGAGATGAGGTGTTGATCCCTGCCCCTTACTGGGTCAGCTATCCAGAGATGGTCAAGCTGGCAGACGGGGAGCCCATGATCGTGCCTACTGCTCCTGAGAACAATTTCTTGCTGCAACTCAAAGACCTGCAAAAGAGCTTGAGCCCCAAAAGCAAGGTCCTGATCCTGAACAGCCCCTCCAACCCTACAGGCTGCCACTACAGCCAGCAGGACCTGGACAGCATCCTGGAATTCGCCCTGGACCAGGGCCTGTTCGTAATCTCTGACGAGGTCTATGACCAGCTGGTCTACCCCCCTGCTAAGGCCAGCACTGCAGCAGGCTGGATTACATCCCATCCTGAACAGGTGGCTGTGGTCAACGGCCTCTCCAAGAGCTTTGCCCTGACCGGATGGCGCATAGGCTTCGTGCTTACCGACCCTGGCCTGTGCAAGCTCTTAAACAGGTTGCAGGGCCAATCCACCTCCAATATCTGTGTCCTGGCCCAGGAGGCTGCCCTGGCAGCCCTGCAGGGATCCTTTGATTTCCTCCAGGAGCAAAGACATTTTTTGGCCCAGAGAAGAGACCTGGCCCTGCAGCAGATGGAGAGCTGGTCAGGGGTGCACTGTCCCAGGCCTGATGGTGCCTTTTACCTTTTCCCGCGCATGGAGGGCTGCTTCAAGGGCCAGGTGAGCAACTCCACCCAGCTCTGCAGCTATCTCCTGGAGGAGGCCGGGGTGGCTACTGTGCCAGGGATAGCCTTTGGCGACGATCGTTGCCTGCGCTTTTCCTATGCTACTGACCAAGGGACCCTGCAGAAGGGGCTGGATTTGGTGGAGTCAGCACTGCAAAGGCTCTGATCCCAGAATCCCAGACTAAACGCTATGGGCAGTATCTATCTTATAAATATTACCGGCCAGAATCAGCCAGGCCTGTTGGAGGCTTTGTGCAGTTCCTTGCAGGAGCAGCCCGTAGAACTGCTGGATGTATCTCAAGCAGTGATCCATGCCAGCCTTGCCCTGTCTTTGATCCTGCACTTCCCTGATCCCCAGCAAAGTAAACCCGTGCTCAAGGAGCTCTTATATCAGGCCCACGATTTGAGTCTGGATTTGGAGTTCTCCTGCATAGGGCCTGAGGAATACCAGAACTGGAGCAAACAGACCGAAGGCAAGACCTATATACTGACTCTGTTGGGCCGGAGTCTGAACACAGAGCATCTATTCCGGATCTCCAGCCTAGTTCGGCAGAACCAGCTGGATATTGCCCAGATAGACAGGCTCTCTGACCGCAGGCCCTTAACCCAGGAGCATGAGGATCAGGGCCTGACCTGCATAGAGATGGAGCTGAACGGAAACCCCGGAGATCTAGGCAGGATGCGCTCTGAGTTCTTGGCCCTGTCCAGGTTGTATCCAGTGGATATCGGCCTGCAGGAGGACACCCCCTATCGCAGACACAGGAGGCTGATCGCCTTTGACATGGATTCCACTTTGATCCAGTCCGAGGTCATAGATGAGCTGGCCTTTCAAGCCGGAGCAGGCCCCCAGGTGCAGGAGATCACCAGCAAAGCCATGCAAGGGGAGCTGGATTTCAAGCAGAGTCTGCAAAAAAGGGTTTCGCTCTTGCAAGGCCTGGACTGCTCTGTGCTGGAGCAGGTGGCCAGGGGCCTGACCCTGACCCAGGGCGCGCAAAGGCTGATCCAGAACCTCAAGATCCTGGGTTACAAGATCGCTATCATCTCCGGGGGCTTCACCTACTTCGGCCGCTATCTACAGGACATGCTGGAGATCGACTATCTATTCGCAAACGAGCTGGAAATAGAACAAGGCAAGCTGACCGGAAAGATCCAAGGAGAGGTGGTGGACGGCCAGAAAAAGGCCGAGCTTTTGCAGCATTTAGCCAGCCAGGAGGACATCTCCCTGGAACAGGTCATTGCTGTAGGAGACGGAGCCAATGATCTGCCCATGCTCAATCTGGCCGGGCTGGGCATTGCTTTCCATGCCAAGCCCATGGTCAGGCAAGGGGCCAAGCAGGCCATAAGCAACGTGGGCCTGGATGCTGTGCTCTACTTCCTGGGCCTCAAGGATAAGGAGGCCATAGTCTAAGAAGCTGTCAGCAAGCAGCCAGGGCAGCAAGATGCAAGCTTCTGTTGATCTTTTTCCCGGGAGAGCGCCGCTCGCCACACGTCCCTCCCGCCAGTCCCTGCTTAAGATCCACCCCATAGTTGATCGCAGGCTTGTAGGGGCGACTGGCAGTCGCCCTTGAACGAGTCAATGTTCGTTGTCGCACTCTGTGATATGCTTATTTCTTTCCACTCCCTAAGGCTTAGTCCTCCTCCAGCTTGCGCCAGTACTTGCAGCCTTTGCCAGAGCAGGCCAGATATGACCCCCTGGTCTTGCTGCTTTTGTGCACCAGAACATGCTCGCCGCACTCCGGGCACATCTCGTTTGCTGGGTAGTTCCAGACAGCATAGGTGCAATCCGGATACTGGTTGCAGGCATAGAATATCCTGCCCCTCTTGGAGCTCTTTTCCACCAGCTCCCCGGGACAATCCTGTACCGGGCACTTGACCCCGGTGCTGTAGGGATGGGCCTGCTTGCACTTGGGATAGTTGCTGCAGGCAATGAACCTGCTTCCGGTGCGAGAGCGCTTCAGCACCAGGTCAGAGCCGCACTTCTCGCAGGTGCCCATCTTCTGGAGCTCCCTGGGCTGGTTTTCCACCATCTCGATCTTGCCGCTCTCGTCCCTGCTGAAATTGCTGGTGTAGGTGCATTCAGGATAGCCGCTGCAGGCCAGAAACTCTCCATTGCGTCCAAACTTGATCAGCATGGCCTTGCCGCACTCCGGGCAGTCCAGTCCGCTCTCCAGCCCGGTCTTGACCTGGGACATCTCCTTCTGGGCCTTGTCCAGCACAGGATTGAACTCCTGGCTAAAATCCTGGAGCAGATGCACCCAGTCCTGCCTGCCCAGGGCTACCTGATCCAGATCCTGTTCCATCTTGGCAGTAAAGCCCACATCCATCAGCTTCTCAAAGTGTCCAGTGAGCAGGTCATTTACTGTAAAGCCCAGCTCTGTGGGTATGAACTGCCTTTTCTCCTGGCGCACGTATTCGCGCTCCAGGAGGGTGGAGATGATCTGGGCGTAAGTTGAGGGCCTGCCGATGCCCTTTTCCTCCAGGCTGCGCACCAGGGAGGCCTCTGAATATCTTGCAGGAGGCTGGGTGAATTTTTGTTCCTTTTGCAGCTGCAGGAGCTTCAATTTCTGGCCTTCTGCCAATTTGGGCAGCTCGCTCTCCTTCTGGGCGTCCTCCGGGGTATAGATCTTTAGAAAGCCTGGAAAGATCAGCCTCTCTCCCTTGCTGCGCCAAATGGTCCTGCCGGCACGGATCAAGAACACCGTATCCCAGAAAGTGGCCGGAGCCATCTGGGAGGCCACGAAACGCTGCCAAATCAGCCTGTACAGCCGCAACAGATCCCGACTCAAATAAGGCGAAGCCTCTTCAGGGGTCAAGAAGACATCCACTGGCCGTATGGCCTCATGGGCCTCCTGGGCTCCAGACTTGCTCTTATAGGCTTTGGGCTTTTGGGGATAGTATTCCTGGCCCAGATTCTCCTGGATCCAATTCTTAGCTGCCTCCCTGGCTTCCTGGGCTACACGCACCGAATCTGTGCGCATGTAGGTAATCATGGCTGTGGTGCCCCTGTCCCCAAGGTCCAGGCCCTCGTATAGCCTTTGGGCCAGGGTCATGGTCTTCTTTGCGGAAAAGCCCAGCTTGTTGCTTGCCTCCTGCTGCAGGCTGGAGGTGATAAACGGAGGCTTGGGCTGGCGCTGGCGCTTCTTTTCCTGTACGCTCTCCAGCAAGAATTCCTGGTCCTGAACCTCCTGCTCCAGGGCGGCAGCCTTTTTTGCATTGTCGATCTGAGGCTTCTTATTCTGGACCTTGGAAAGCTCTGCTGTGAATGCCGGAGGGCTCTCTCCCTCCAGCTCAGCCTTGAACACCCAGTATTCCTGGGGCACAAAACCCTGCCTCTCCCTTTCCCGCTCCACTATCAGGCGCAGGGCCACGGACTGCACCCTGCCTGCGGAGATGCCCCTTTTGACCTTTTTCCAAAGCAAGGGAGATATTTTGTAGCCCACCAGGCGATCCAGAATGCGCCGGGCCTGTTGGGAGGCAAAGAGGTTGTGGTCCAGATCCCTGGGGTTCTTCAGGGCTTCCTGCACTGCTGAGGAAGTGATTTCGTTGAACTGGATCCTGCGGATATTGGAATTCTTTTCCTTCAACAGCTCTGCCACATGCCAGGCAATGGCTTCCCCCTCCCGATCAGGGTCCGGGGCCAGATAGACATTCTTGGCCTTGGCAGCAGCGCTCTGCAACTGCTGCACCACTTTCTTTTTCCCGGATACTATCTGGTACTCAGGGGTGAATTTGTCGTCCTCATCCACCCCCAGGCTGCTTGGGGGCAGGTCACGGACATGGCCCACAGAGGCCTCCACCAGATACTTCTGGCCCAGGAACTTCTTGATGGTCTTGACTTTGGCTGGTGACTCGACAATGATCAAATCCTTGTTCATAATATCTTGGGCTGTCTTGGCCCGCTTCAGGCAGGCCTGTTTTTTTTGCAAAATGGAGAATCAAAAAGGCCAGCTAGCTGGTTAGGCAATCCTGTAGCTGGAGTCAAGAATGGAAACTAACCAGCCAGGGACAAATGTGCAAGGAAATTTTTGTCTGGATCAGCTCCAGGATTCAAATGCAGGAAAAATGGCAAAAGAAAATCCAGGAACAGCAAAGTTTGGAATAGTGGCTATTATTGGCCCGCCTAACGCGGGCAAATCCACATTGCTCAACTCCTTTCTGGGCCAGAAGCTGGCCATTGTCACCCCTAAGCCCCAGACCACCAGGAACCGCATCAGCGGAATCCTGAGCCAAGAAGGAGCCCAGATCGTTTTCCTGGATACTCCTGGCCTGCATCAAAGTGCCCAGGCCCTGAACAGACACTTGGTGCAAAGCGCTTGGCAGGCCTTGGCAGAGGCTGACCTTGTGCTTTTGGTCCTGGACGCAGGACGCTACACCAAGGATCTGCGCAGGCTGCAGAAAGATCTGGGAGAGCTTCAGGCCAGCAGGGATATGCAGGGGATGCAACTGGCCGTGGTCCTGAACAAGACCGACCAGCTCCGGGATAAGAAGCATCTGTTGCCAGTGATAGATTCCTTGCACCGAATCTGGCCAGGGGCAGAGGTCTTTCCTGCCAGCGCCTTGCAGGATAGCGGCACCCAGGAGGTATTGAACCACATCCTGCTGCATTTGCCACCTGGACCTGCACTGTATCCTGAGGACCAACTCTCCACCTTGCCCCTTCGCTTTTTGGCCTCGGAGATCATTCGGGAGAAGCTCTTTTTGTTCCTGCAGCAGGAACTGCCCTACTCCCTGGCTGTACAAATAGAGGGCTGGCAGGAAGAGGAAATGAGCGGCCTGGTGCTCATCCATGCTGTGATTTACGTCTCCAGAACTGCGCACAAGCCCATGGTCATCGGCCAAAAGGGGCAGATGCTGAAAAAGGTGGGCAGGGAAGCCAGGCTGGAGCTGGAACACATTCTGGGCCAGCAGGTGCACCTGGAGCTGTGGGTCAAGGTCAGATCCGACTGGATCAAGAACCAAAAAGCATTGCAGGAGCTTATCCCCAGGGTCTAGTGCGGCGTCCCATAAATTTTTTGCTAGTCTTTGCCAATTTGCCTTTGCAATATTGGATATTGAATGAACATTGTCTGTAATTTGTGATTTAAATATTGGGATTTGTCCCTCACCTTAACAGCAAACCCCATCAGGAATATCATGGTTGATTCTGGACTAATTAGCCGCTGGCAGGAAATCAAGCAAAGGATCCGGGATATTGCCCAGGATGCTGGCCGGGATCCAGATCAGGTACAGCTGCTTGCAGTCTCCAAGGGGCATTCTGCAGGGTCTATCCAGAGCCTGGCCAGCCAGGGGCAGCAGGATTTCGGGGAAAGCTATGCCCAGGAGGCCCTGGAAAAAATCGATTCCCTGCAGCTTCCTGGGGTTCGCTGGCATTTCATAGGCAGATTGCAGAGCAACAAGGCCAAGTATCTGGCAGGCAGGTTCACCCTGATCCATTCCCTGGACCGGCCTAAGCTGGCCCAGGCTTTGCATGAGAGATGCCAAGGCTTAAAAAAAAACCAGGATATCCTAATCCAGGTCAACATTGCATCCGATAAGACTAAGGCTGGAGTGCTTCCGGGTGAGCTGCCTGAATTTGCTGCTGGCCTGGAGCAGTATAAGCGCCTCAGGCTGCAGGGGCTGATGTGCATGCCCCCCTTTTATCAGGATCCAGAGCAGGCCAGGGAAGACTTTGCTGCACTGCGCAGACTGAAGCTTTGGCTGGAGGAACGCTTGGGCCAAAGACTGCCCCATCTTTCCATGGGCATGAGCAACGACTACCAGCAGGCGATCCAGGAGGGAGCCACCTTGATCAGGATCGGAACCAGAATATTCGGACCCAGAAAGTACAATACCTAAGAGCGGACGCGCTATGGATCTGGCCACTATCATCGGGATACTCCTGTCTTTCGGGCTGGTTATCACCGCCATTGTCATGGGCGGTCACATCCTGGTCTATCTATCCCTGCCCTCAGCCCTTATTGTCCTGGGGGGCACCATAGGCGCCACCCTGGTCAATTACCCCTTGAGGAATGTGCTGGGTGTTCTGGGGGTGATCAAGAACACCTTCTTTTATAAGACCCAGGAACCAGCCCAGATTATCGAGCAGTTTTTACAGTTCGCGCACAAGGCCCGCAGGGAAGGCATCCTGGCCCTGGAACCAGCCTTAAAGGAGGTGGATGACCTCTATCTGCGCAAAGGACTGCAGCTTACTGTGGACGGACTGGAACCAGAGGCCATCCAGGAGATCATGGAGAAAGAGATAAACTACCTGGAGGACCGTCACGAGCTTGGCGCAGATATTATGGCTGCCATGGGCGGCTTCTCCCCTGCCATGGGCATGATCGGCACAGTCATAGGCTTGATCCGCATGCTGCAGACCATGGAGGACCCCAGCACCATCGGGCCGGCCATGGCTGTGGCCCTGCTGACCACCTTTTACGGTGCCCTGCTGGCCAATCTGGTCTTCAACCCCATGGCAGGCAAGCTCAGGGCCAGGAGCAAAGAGGAGATCCTGGTCAAAGAGATCATACTGGAAGGCATATTATCCATTTCCAGGGGAGAAAATCCCAGGATCATAGAGGAAAAGCTAAACAGCTATCTACCGCCCAAGCAGAGAAAAGAGTAATGCTATCTTTTACTGCAGACCGGACCCAAGCCTATGGCCAGAAATAATGCAAAGCGCAAAAAAGGTAAGAAGGGCGGTGGGCAGCCTGCCTGGCTGATTACATTTTCTGACATGATGACCCTGCTCTTGACCTTCTTCATTCTGCTTTTGAGCATGGCTGCCCTCAAGGATGAGCGCAAGGAGGTCCTGGTCCTGGGCTCGATCTCTAGGACCTTTGGCATGGGAGAGGAAACCATGAGCATCCTGGGCCAGGAGCCCAGTAAGATGTATCTAGAACCTGGAGCAATCCGGGGCGAAGATCCTGAGGACCTCTCTTCCCTGAAGAATCTGCTTTGGGAGGAACAGGGCCAGGATCTGGAATTTCAGTCCAACGCCTTTATTCAGGTCTTGAGCATCAACTCTGCCCTGCTCTTTGCCCCTGGCAGCAGCCAACTCACAGAAGAGGGCCAAGACCTTTTGACAGAAATTGCACCTGAGCTACAGGATCTCCCATTTCCAGTGCTATTGGCTGGACACACTTCTATCCTAGCGGATGAGCTGGATATCGATTACCTGTACCTGGATTTCTCCCAAGAGGAAGATCCCTCCTGGGATCTTTCCCTACAGCGAGTACAAAGCGTATACCGTTTTTTTTTGGAGCAAGGCCTAGAGCCTGAAAGCATGCAGCTGGAGGCTTACGGCAGATATAACCCCAAATTCAGCAACCAGACCCGCAAGGGAAGGCAAAAGAATCGCAGGGTGGATATTGTTCTGGATAAGCGCAACTATATAGACCACGTGCCCAACAAGCTACGCAACACTCCGGATTTTTTCCAAGACAGGCAGGACTCGTTTGAATACCAGGAATTCCAGTTTGATTTGGATCAGCCCTAGGCCTGCTCCGAGCCTGACCCGGATGTGGCAAATACTACATGGCCAGAAACAGGGACAAAAAAAAATCCAAGGGCGGAGGTTCGGGAGATGCCTGGCTGGTCACCTTCTCCGATTTGGTGACCTTGCTTTTGACCTTTTTCGTGCTTTTGCTCAGCATGTCCACCTTGGATACCAAGATCATCACTGTGGCCTTCAGGGACTTCGATGCCAGGGTGGATTTCCTGCGATCCCAGGACGCTGCCCAGGTGGAGACCAAAATCGAGCTGGTCACTGAGATGTTGAAAGACCCCAGCGAGCTTTTACAAAAGCAAGACAGGTTCAAAGACCTGCTCTTTCCTGATGAAGCCTTGCCCCAGGAGGTCTTGCGTAGTACCCTGGAAGAAAACCTGGAGATTTTGGAGAAGCCCGAAGGTGTGGCCCTGGTCCTGAACAATGAGATCCTGTTTAGCCCTGGCTCCAGCAGGCTTGCACAGCCTGCTCAGGAGATCCTGGCCAGGATAGCCCAGGTAATTTTGGCTACTTCAGCTCCGGTGAATATTTCCGGACACACTGACAACACCACTGCTCCTGGCGTGGACAATTACCGCATTTCAGCCAGAAGGGCCATGTCTGTATTGGATGTTATGCTGGGGCAAGGCATTGAGCCAGATCGCTTCTCAATTTCTGGATATGGTCCGGACAGGCCCTTGGCTAGCAATGAGACCTCAGAAGGCAGGCAAAAAAACCGCAGGGTGGAGATCCTGCTCAAGACCAAGCCCCATGTGCAGACCTATCTCTAGTTTTGGGCATTCTGGACACTTCCAGGGAGCTTAAATTGCACCTGGGTAAGATATTGACACCATGGATCCAAAATCCCATTTGCCTAAGAAATACCTAAACCAAGCAAGGAGAGTATAAGTGGCCAAGGCCCGGGAAAAAAATCAGGAAACGAACCAGGAGCCCGCAAAAAAAGGGCGCAGCAAGATTAAGCTTTTGCTTTTCTTGCTGGCAGGCCTGCTATTGTTGGCAGCTTTGGGTGGCTTGGGATATTGGGGCTATCAGCAGTACTTGGCTCCAGAAGATGAAACCCAGGAGTCTGCGCAGGAACAGGAAGAAAAGCAGGAAAAATCAGACTCTGACAGCACAGAGCTGGTTTCTTTACCCTCCATGCTGGTCAATCTGGCTGACCCCATGGGCAAAAGATATCTCAAGGTCAGCATAGAGCTGGAGGTGGAGGGCAAAAAGGCAGAAAGCAGGATCCAGGATAACATGTCCAGGATAAAGGATGCCCTGATCCTTTTGCTTTCCAGCAAGTCCTTTTCAGACCTTTCCAGCATTGAGAACAAACTCTCCCTGAAAGGAGAGATTGTAGAGCGCATAAACCAGATCCTGGATGACTCTGCAGTACATGATATTTATTTTACCGAGTTTGTGGTACAGTAAATAGCCTTTTTAGGAGCATCAGTCCTATATAGAACAGGGTGCATTGAGTTATGAACAAGATACTAAACCAGGATGAGGTGGATGCCCTATTAAGGGGGCTTCAGGGCGAGGAGATAGAGACAGAATCCGAGGCCCCTGCGGAGGAAGACTCCGGGGTTATCTCCTTTGATCTGGCCAACCAGGACCGCATCATCCGGGGCAGAATGCCTGTTCTGGAGATAATAAACGATCGCTTTGCCAGGCAGCTGTCAGGCAACCTGGCCACCCTGATCCGCAAGCGCCTGGATGTGAACCCCACTTCCGTGGACATGACCAAGTTCGGCGAGTTCATGCGTTCCCTGCCCGTGCCTACCAGCATCAATCTTTTCAAAATGCACCCCCTGCGCGGCAACGGCCTTTTGATCATAGACACCAGACTGGTCTTCGCCTTTGTGGAGAACTTCTTTGGGGGCGCCGGCAGCCAGCCCAAGGTGGAAGGCAGGGATTTCACACCCATAGAGCAAGCCATAATCAAAAAGGTGGTTTTGACCTCCCTCACTGAACTGGAAACCGCATGGCAGCCTGTACATGACGTACAGATCGAGTTCCATCGCTCAGAGATAAATCCCCAGTTCGCCTCTATCATCCCTCCTAGCGATGTGGTGGTAGTAGTCTCTTTTGAGGTGGAGCTGGAAAACGCAATCGGCAATCTGCTTGTAGCCTTGCCCTATGCTACAATAGAGCCTATCCGCTCCAAGCTGTATGCCTCCTATCAGTCAGAACGTCTGGAAATTGACCAGGCCTGGCTCTCCAGACTCAAGGACAGGCTTTTGGAAACCCCATTAGAAATGGTGGTCAACCTGGGTTCAACCCAGCTTACCCCCAGACAGCTGCTTAATCTAGAGGTGGGGGATACAATCTTGCTGGATACAGATCAGGATGAGGAGCTCAGGGCTGACGTGGAGGGCATCCCCAAATTCTATGGCCAGCCAGGCCAGCGCAAGGGCAACAAAGCCTTTATTATCTCTGATGAGGTTTCTGAAGGATTTGAATCCTGACATGCACTCGTGCTGGCATGTACTGCAGCCAATTAACAGGACTGAGAATATAACTTACTGAACAAAATACATAAAGGGCTTACATATGGGCAAAGAAAAAAAGGAAAATGTTGACCAAGATAAGCTAGCGGAAGAATGGGCTGCCGCCCTAGCTGAGCAGGAAGGCCAGGGCCAGGATCAGGAAAAATCCAGTCAGGAACAAGCTGATCTGGACCAGGAATGGGCCAAGGCCTTTGCTGAAGAGGAAGAAGAGCGTTTGCAGGAAGAAAAGAAGTCCCAGCCCAGCCCTGGACAAGTCCAGGACTATCAGTTCCAGGAGCTGGACAATGAGCCCAAACCATCTTCCCAGAAAGCAAAAAGGGATATGGAGTTCATCCTGGATATCCCCTTGCATGTTTCTGCTGAGCTGGGCAGAAGCAAGCTAATGATTAATGATCTATTGCAGCTGGGTCAGGGTTCAGTAATTGAGCTGGACAAGCTGGCAGGCGAGCCTTTGGAGATACTGGTCAACGGCAAGCTGGTGGCCCGCGGGGAGGCCGTGGTCATTAACGAAAAGTTCGGGGTGCGGCTCACAGATATTATCAGCCCCATGGAAAGGGTGAAGCAGCTTGGCTGAAAACGGAATGTCAGACATATCCCTAGGACTGGCCAGCCTAAAGGTGGCTGGCAGCCTGCTTTTGCTGCTGGGCCTGATTTTGCTTGGCTTCTACCTGCTCAAGCGCTTCGGACCTAGGGCAGGCCTGCGCTTTGCCGCAGGGGAACAGATAAAGCTCCTGGGCCAGGTGAGTCTGGGCCCTAAGAGGCAGCTGGTTTTGGTCCGATTCTTGAATAGATTGCTACTGTTAGGGGTGACAGAGACAAACATCCAACTCCTGGCAGAAGCTGATGATGAGCAAAAAAACCAGAACCACTTCCAATCCCAGCTGCAAAAAGCTGCTCAGCCTGAGTCTGGGGCTTCTGGCCCTTTTGATTCTGAGCCCGGAGCTGCTAAGCGCGGCTAACGGGCCCACTATACCCACCTTGAGCATGGAGATGAGCGCCGACCAGGCTGACCCTGGCCAGGTCTCTGTGGCTCTGGAAATCCTGTTTTTGCTCACTGTGCTCTCCTTGGCACCTGCCATAATTCTGACAGTGACCTCCTTTACCCGGATCATTATTGTCTTTTCCTTCCTGCGTCAGGCCCTGGGCACTCAGCAGATGCCCCCTAACCAAGTACTGATCAGTCTGGCCATTTTCATGACATTCGTGATCATGTTCCCCTTGGGTCAGCAGATCAACAACCAGGCCCTGCAGCCCTACCTGGAGGAAGAAATTGGATACCAGGAGGCCTTATCCAGGGCAGAAGATCCCTTGCGGGGCTTTTTGTTCAAGAATACCCGGGAAAAAGACCTCTCCCTGTTTTATTCCGTGGCTCAGATAGAGGCCCCTGAGAACAGGGAGGCAGTGCCTACCCTGCTTCTGGTGCCCGCATTCATGATCAGTGAGTTGAAAACCGGTTTTGAGATTGGCTTCCTGATCTATGTGCCCTTTTTGATCATTGACATGGTGGTGGCAAGCATCCTGCTTTCCATGGGCATGATGATGCTGCCTCCCATCATGATCTCCCTGCCCTTCAAGGCCCTCTTGTTTGTCATGGTGGACGGCTGGAACCTACTGGTGGGTTCCCTGGTGAACAGCTTTACCTAAATCAAGGAGCTGCTTATGAGTCCGGAGTTTGTAGTAGGATTTGCCCGGGAAGCCATAGAGACCGCGCTGATGATCTCTTTGCCTCTTTTGGGCGTGGGCCTGGTGGTTGGTGTAGCCATAAGCATCCTGCAGGCAGCCACCCAGATCCAGGAGATGACCCTGACCTTTGTGCCCAAGATCCTGGCTATTTTTGTGACCCTGATGATAGCCTTCCCCTGGTTGATGGAAAAAATGATCAGCTTCACCAGGGAGCTGATATTAAACATCCCAGATTACATCCAATGAACTGCGCCTGAGGAACTCCCCCAAGATGATGGCCCCGGCCTGGGCCACATTCAAGGAGTCAAAATCTCCGCACATAGGGATGCTCAAGCCACAGGCACATCTTTTTCTGACCCCTGGCCTGACTCCCTTTTCCTCGTTGCCCAGCACCAGAACCGCTGGAGTCTCCAGCCTCAAGCGGTAGACATCCTGGCATTCTGGATCTGTACCTGAATAATAGGTTTGGACCTTTTCAGCTTGACATAGCTCCAAAAATCTGGCCAAGTTTGTTACGCGTGATACAGGCAGTCTGCTCAGGGCTCCAGCTGCAGATTTCTCTGCTCTGCTCCCGGGAGAAACAGTCCTGTTTTTGGGCAGCACCAAGCCAGCTCCGCCCAAGGCCAGCAGAGTTCTGGCCAAAACACCCAGGTTGCCTGAATCCTGCACTTGATCCAGGGCCAGGATAAGGGGCAGGCTAGCAGTATGTAGCCTTTGCAGGATTTCTTCCGGGCTACAGAACCCGGGCTGGAAGACACGGGCCAGGACTCCTTGGTGTTTGATATCTCCAGTTGCCCTGTCCAAGGCTGCTCTGTCCACGAGCTGGAATCTGATCTTTTTGCT
Organism: Thermodesulfobacteriota bacterium; assembly: GCA_051744965.1. GTDB lineage: Bacteria > Desulfobacterota > Desulfovibrionia > Desulfovibrionales > Desulfothermaceae > CAZBUB01. Next base: position 71,627 of record JBNJDO010000001.1, read on the forward strand.
CCTGCACAATTCCAGGTGCTGGCCCAGCTCTTTCTCTTTGCCCTTTTGCAGCCAGACTTGATCTACTTTATCCCCGGCCTGGGCCAGGTATTCCAGAACACTTTTTCTGCCTGCCACAATGCTTTGCTGATTTTGCTCATGCTTTTTCATAATATGGTGCGCTCCGCAAGTAGGGATTTGGCAATTGAGTCTAGAACTGTCTTCTAAAACTTGCTTGAACTTATAGCCTGAAACTGTAGCCATGCCTAAAAAAAACGTCTTTTCACAAAGATTGCTGCTTCTCGCCCTGACAGTCCAGGTTTGCTTGCTTTTCTCCTGCAGCCATATTGCCCAAAACAGCCCAGAGCAAGATCAGGGTTCTGCTGCAATACAAAAGGAGCTCTTAAAGCTCCCTGCCCAGGAGGATAGTGACTCCAAGGGCGGACTAAGGGCGATCCAGGACATGCAGGAAGCAGAAGCTCTGCAGGATCTGGATCCGGATATTATGCAACCCCTGGAGCCAGAGCTGCAAAAGCCCTTGGCTGAGCAACCCTTCCAGCCCCTAGTGACCCCCTCCCAGGAACAGGCCCTGCACAAGGATGCTGAGATCAACTTTGAGCTGGACCTGCAGGAAACCCGGGTAGTAGAGCAGTACATCCAGCATTACACCCAAGAAAATAAGCAGACGTTCCAGAACTGGATTGAGCGCGCAGAGAGATACCTGCCTTATATCCGCAAGGTTTTCACAGAAAAAGGCCTGCCCCAGGATTTGGTCTTTTTGCCTTTTGCAGAAAGCGGCTTTAACCCCAGGGCCTATTCCAAATCCGGCGCTGCTGGGCTCTGGCAATTTATGCCTGGCACTGCACGCACTTTTGACCTGGATGTGGACTGGTGGATCGATCAGCGCAGGGACCCTTATCTCTCCACCCATGCTGCTGCAGATTATCTGAACATGCTCTATGCCCAATTCGGGGACTGGTATCTGGTGCTGGCAGCTTACAATGCCGGCCAGGGCACGGTTTCCAGGGCCATGAGCCACAGCGGGCAGGAATGCTTTTTTGATCTGCAGGAACGCAAGTACCTGCCAGAGGAAACCAGAAATTACATACCCAAGTTCATGGCCATCCTAAAGATCATGCGCAACTTGGATGACCTGGGTTTCCAGTCTGTAAACTGGGAGGCACCTGCTCAGGAGCATGCTTTGGAACTGCCCCCGGGCTCGGATCTGCAAGCCCTGGCCTCTGCCACTGATCTTAGCTGGTCTGAATTCCTAGAGTTGAATCCTGCTTTCAGGCGTTCAGCAAGCCCTCCAGACCGCAAGTCCAAGGTCTACCTGCCCCAGGAACTTTTGGCCCAGGCCAAGGAGCATTTGCAGAACCCAGATGCTGCTCCCTATTCTGGGCTGCAAAGATATCAGGTCAGGTCCGGGGATTCCTGGTGGAGCATCTCCAGTCGCTTTGATGTGCCTATCAGAGAGCTGAAAAGGCTGAACCAGACCCAGTCTGACATGCTGCGGCCTGGGCAGTCTGTGCTTATTCCTGGGCAGGCCCAGTCTGGCAAGGACCTGGCCCAGGGCAAAGACTTTTCAGGCAGCTATACTGTACAAAATGGTGACACACTTTGGGAGATTGCCCGCAAAACCGATAGCAGCGTCCAGGACTTGCGCGCAGCCAACGACCTGCAGCAAGGGCACATAAAACCAGGTCAAAAGCTGCGAATTCCTGGGAACGAACAGGAAAAGACCCAACAGATAGCCAGGCGCAGGGCAAACTATACAGTGCAAAAAGGAGACAGTCTCTGGTCATTGGCGCGCAAATTCGGGATCAGCCAGGAAACCCTGGTTCAGGCCAACGGCCTGCAGGATCAGTCCAGTCTGCAAATAGGTGAGAAGCTGTATATACCTGACCTGGATCAGGAGGAAGCCCAAAAAGCCAAGAACCAGGCTAGCGCTGCCCATGCGGAACTGATCAATTACCAGGTCCAAAAAGGGGACAACCTCTGGGAGATAGCCCGCAAATTTGGGGTCTCCACGAAGCAGCTCTTGACCTGGAATGAGTTGAGTCCCAGCTCCAGGATCCACCCTGGGGATCAGCTCAAGATCTATGTGGATTAGGCCTTTTTGGAATCTAATCCCCCATTTGCAGTCCTAAGCATGGCATTGCTTAGCAGCTGCCTGGCTTGCTGCACATCAAACTCCCTGCCGCTCCAGAGCCTGAACTGGGCCTGGGCTTGGTGCAGGAACATCTCCAACCCGGATATGGTTTTGCAGCCCGCTTCTCTGGCCTCTTGCAGCAGCCTGGTTTCCAGGGGATTGTAGACCAGGTCGTAGACCCAGGTGAAGGCTTGCAGGATGTGGCCAGGAAAAGGGGTCCCCTCCTGGTTTGGGCCGGACATGCCTACAGGTGTGGTATTCACCAGCAGCTGCGCTGGGGCCTGCTCTCTTTCTGCCCAGTGCACAACCTGAATGCCGAAGGTATTTTGCAGCTCCTGCAGCCTGGCCTGATTGCGGGAGGAGACCAGGATCTGCTCCAAGCCCAGGTCCTGCAGGGCCACAATGCAGGCCTGGGCAGCTCCCCCGCTTCCCAGTATCAAGGCGGAGCTCAATTCAGGGGCCAGATCGAGCAATGGGGCAGCAAAGCCAGCACAGTCAGTGTTGTCCCCGCAAATCTCCTCTCCGGACCAGTAAAGGGTATTCACAGCCCCTGTTTTTTGTGCGGCCCTGCTGCAAAAATCCAGGGCGGACATCACAGCCCGCTTGTGTGGAATGGTCACGCTTAGACCGTATATGGGCAAGACCCGCACTGCTGCCAGGAATGAGCTCAAGTTCTGCCCAGGCACTGACCAGGACATGTATACCCAGGGCAGGGAGTTTTCTTGCAGGGCCCAATTGTGCAGTAGCGGACCCAGGGAATGGCCTACTGGATAGCCCAGCAGCCCCAGCATGCGCTGGGGCACAAAGACCTCATCCTGCATGGCTGACTCCTTATTTTGACAGGATAGCAGCCTTAAGGATTAATCTTGGGCTGCCAGGCTAGAGACATGTTCTGCCCCTGCCTCCAGGGCCTGTCTGTTTATGGGCATCAGGTGCTGATTGCGGCTGGAGATCACTTCCTGCAGGCTCTCTTGCACAGCCTGCAGCCCTACTGCACCTACTGCCTGCACCCATGCGCCCAGGATGACCATATTGGCCATTCTAGTATCTCCCAGCTCATTTGCCAGCTGGTTTGCTGGCACTGCCCAGGCCTCCTGCTCCAGGCCCAGTTCCGGGCTGTTTTGAATAATAGAAGAGTTGTAGATCAGCTTGCCCTGGGGCAAAAGCCTGGGGCCAAACTTTTCCAGGGAGGGCTGGTTCATTGCAATCAGGCTGCCAGGCTGATAGATAATAGGGGAGCCAATCTCCTGGTCACTGAGAACCACGGTGCAGTTGGCAGTTCCCCCGCGCATTTCCACACCGTAGACAGGCATATAAGTCACCTGCAGGCCCAAATTCATCCCAGCATAGGCCAGCAGATTGCCGATCAGCATCACGCCCTGGCCTCCAAATCCGGCAATGATCACGTCTTGGTACAAGATAGATCCCTGTTGGTTATTTAGTTTGCATGGCATCCTTGAAGGTCTGCAAAGGAAAGTACTCCACAAGCTCCTGCCCCACTCTTTGATTGGCCTGGAGCGGAGACATGTGCCAGTTTGTGGGACAGGCGGAGAGAAGCTCCACAAATCCCAGGCCCAGACCCTGGATCTGGGCCTGGAAGGCCTTTTGCAGAGCCTTTTTGGCCTGCTTGATGTGCTTGATGCTGTCCACAGCCACCCGGGCGGAGTAGGCAGTGCCCTCCAATCCGGCCAGGATCTCGGCCATGCGCAACGGAGCCCCGTCCCTTTCCTGTTTCCTGCCCCCAGGCGAGGTGCTGGTGTTCTGGCCTACCATTGTGGTGGGAGCCATCTGGCCTCCGGTCATGCCGTAAACAGTGTTGTTCACAAAAATCACGCAGACCTTCTCCCCCCGATTGGCACAATACATGATCTCAGACAGGCCTATGGCCGCCAGGTCACCGTCCCCCTGATAGGTAAAGACAATGTTCTCTGGATTGGCCCGCTTGACTCCAGTGGCTACAGCAGCCGCCCTGCCGTGGGGCGCTTCCACTGCATCCAGACTCAAGTAGTTGTAGATAAACACAGAACAACCCACCGAGCCCACGCAGATGGTTTGCTCCTGCAGACCCATAGATTCCAGGCACTCCCCCAGCAGCCTGTGGATTATCCCGTGGTGGCAGCCGGGGCAGAAATGCATGGGCTGATCTGTCATGATCTCAGGAGGAGAGAAGACCAGCTTTTCTTCTTCTGTATACATGCTTTCACCTATAGTGCGTTTCGAGTTTGGACACAAAAGGATCTTTAACCAGGCAGCGCTTTCTTATTTTTTTAGCCCAGCTGCTGTGTCCAGGCTCCCATTTTTGTAACTAATTTGCCTGCTTCAACAGCTCCTGGATCGGGGCCTCGAAATCCTCTGGCTTGGAGAGCTGCCCCGGAAGATTGCCGTAAAACTCCGAGTCTGCATAGCCCCGCACAGCCAAGCGTACATCCTCCACCATCTGCCCGGAGTTGTTCTCAATAGTAATGAACTGCTTGCCCTGGGCAGCCAAGCTTTGCAATTCCTTTTCCGGGAAGGGGAACAGGGTCAGCGGCCTGAACAGGCCCACTTTCAAGCCCTGCTTGCGAAGATTGCGCACAGAGCTCTTCACGATCCTGCCGATGGAGCCAAAAGCCACGGCCACTACCCGGGCGTCCTGGGTGTGATAGTCCTCAAACCGCACCTCCTGCTGCATGGCCGCATACTTTTCCTGCAGGCGACGGTTGTGTGCAGCCAGGGAACCTTCTGCCAGGTGCAGAGACTTGATCAACCTGGGCTTGCGGCCTTTAGCTCCGGATAAACGCCACTCCTGGGCCAGATCCGGATCTATGTTTCTTGCAGCCCAATCCAGCACCGGTTCCTTCATCTGGCCCAATATTGCATCCCCCAGGATCAGCACCGGATTCTTGTATTTGAAAGCCAGCTCAAAAGCCAGGATTGTCAGGTCATACCCCTCCTGGCAGGTGGCCGGGGCCAGGACCAAAGTCCTATAGTCCCCGTGGCCTCCCCCCCTGGTGGCTTGAAAGTAATCCCCTTGGGAGGGGTCGATACTGCCCAGCCCGGGGCCGCCCCTGCAGATATTGACTATCACCGCTGGCAGCTCACTGCCTGCCATGTAGGAAATGGCCTCCTGCTTCAAGGAGATTCCTGGACTGGAGGAGGAGGTCATTGCCTTTTTCCCGCAGGCTGCAGCGCCCAGAAGCATGTTTGCAGCGCCTATCTCGCTTTCCGCCTGAATGAACTCCCCGCCGCTATCCACCAGGGCGCTGGAGAGGTATTCCGGGATATCGCTCTGGGGGGTAATGGGATAGGCGAAATAGCACTGGCAGCCTGCTGCCATGGCTCCGATTGCAATGGCCTCGTTTCCCTTGAGCAGCCTTTTCTTGGCCTTGTCTGTGTTAGGCGACATCGTTTTGCACCTTTTTTCCCTTGGGCTTTCTGTATACTGTCAGCACGCAGTCCGGACAGATCTCAGCGCAAAAGGCGCAGCCCTTGCATTCCTGTTCCTTGCCCGCAACCACCTGGACCACCTTGTAGCCCTGGGAGTTAAGCTCCTGGGACTGGACCAGGATCTCCTCCGGGCAGACCAAGGTGCATAACAAGCACCCTTTGCATCTTTCTCGCCTGATTTCCACTCTACCCATAAGCAAATCCCTCTCTTGAATGTGCCCTTTAAATAAAAGATATCTCCAGGCTTGGCAAGCCAGCGCCCAACTATTTGCCTGCCTGCCAGCTGGCTATAAAATCAGCATGCAATCCCCGTAGGAGAAGAACCTGTAGCCTTTTTGCACTGCCTGCTGATAGGCAGACAGGATGTTTTGCCTGCCGGCAAAGGCTGAAACCATGAGCAGCAAAGAGGATCTGGGCAAATGAAAGTTGGTCAGTATATGGTTGACCACCTGGAACTCAAATCCTGGATATATGAACAGATCGCTCCAGCCGGCAAAGGCTTTGATCCTGCCCCAGGAGCGGACCACACTCTCCAGGGCCCGCACGCAGGTGGTACCCACTGCCAGCACAGGCCTGCCTTCCTGCCTGGCTGCCTCTATCTTCTCCGCCTCCTGGGCTTCAATCTCCACATATTCGGCATGCATGCTGTGTTCGCGTATATCCTGCTGTCTTAAAGGACTAAAGGTCCCAGGGCCCACGTACAGATTGATATCCGCCCAGGCAAAACCCTGTTCTTGCAAGCGGTGCATGACTGCCTGGTCAAAGTGCAGGCCTGCAGTGGGAGCCGCTACTGAGCCGGTCTTGGCCTGGCTGGAATATACAGTCTGGTAGCGCTCATAGTCGTTGCCCTGGGCCTGCCTCTTGATATACGGGGGCAGGGGCAGCTCGGCCTGTCTGTGCAAAAGATCCAGGAGATCCCCCTGCCAGAGAAGCCTGGCCTGCATCTGACCCTGGCCATTTTTGTGCAGTACCTCCAGCTCCAGTTGGGAGGAGATCTCTATCCTCTGCCCTTCAGCCAGGCCCTTGGCAGGCCTGAACAAGCCCTCCACCTGGGCCTGAGTCCAGCCTGCTGCATGTGGCTGCGCCTTGAGCAGGGCCAAGGGAGTAGTCAGCAGGAATTCCACCCTGCCCTTGGTATGGGCTTTATACCCCACAAGACGGGCTGGAAAGACCCGGCTCACATTCCTGACCAGAAGGGCACCCTTAGGCAAAAGCCCCGGCAAGTCTGAAAAGCTGCAGTCCCAGGTTTCACCTGAGGTCTTGTCCAACAGCAACAGCCTGGAGCTGCTGCGCTGCCGCAGAGGGTGCTGGGCAATCAACTCCTGGGGCAGCTCAAAATCGTAGCTGGAGATATCATATTCGTTTTGCATTAATCCCTGAATACCCAGAGGGTTAACTAGAACCCTTTGGGCCTGTGCTCTTGCAAATTGACTTCTGCCTCTGGAGATGATTAATATTGCATCCAAGCGCTCCAGGCAGCGGGGACATTTTGCCTGGGATTGGCTGCAGACCAAAACTTGTATCCTAGCAGCAAACTCTACAAAAAACAATAGCAACCCCAGCAAGCCAGCAATCTGCTCTACCGAGCATAGCTTGGCGGCTGCCTGGTAAACTTTAGCCTATGCTTGCGGATTATCTTCAATTTCCCCACTTGGAAGGCAAAAGGCTGCATCTGGGGGTCAGCGGCAGCATAGCAGCCTATAAATCCCTGGAGCTTTTAAGGCTGCTGAAGCGCTTAGGGCTACATGTCGGGGTCACCTTGACTGCAGCTGCTCAGGAATTTATTCAGCCCCTTAGCTTTTCCGCCCTGGGAGCAGATCCAGTTTTCAGCTCCATGTTTGGCCCTGGCAAGGATATATATGCCCACCTGGTCCCTGGCCAGGAGGCCCAAGCCCTGGTAGTGGCCCCAGCTACAGCCAATTCCCTGGCCAAAATGGCCTGGGGGCTAGCTGACGATATGCTCTCCTGTCAGGTGCTTTCCTTTCCAGGTACAGTGCTTGCTGCCCCTGCCATGAACCCCAATCTTTGGCTGGCCCAGGCCACCCAGGATAATGTGGCCCGCTTAAAGCACAGGGGGTTCCAGATCCTGGAACCAGACAGCGGGGAGGTGGCCTGTCAGGACCAAGGCCAGGGCAGGTTGCCTGAGCTGGAAGAGATCCTGTTCTACCTGCTGCGGGCAGTCACCCCTGCCAGGCTGGCTGGCAAGCGGATACTGGTTAGCATGGGGCCTACCAGGGAGTTCTGGGATCCGGTACGCTTTTGGTCTAACCCCTCCAGTGGCAAGATGGGCGCTGCCCTGGCGATTTCCGCCTGGATCCAGGGGGCTGAGGTGGATTGTGTCTGCGGCCCCCACCAGCAGACTTTGCCCCAAGGTATCAGGCAACATCCAATAGAGACTGCCAGACAAATGCATGAGGTTTGTCTTGAACTTTGGCCTGAAATGGATATTGGCTGCCTGGCTGCTGCTGTTTGCGATTTCAGGCCTGAATCCTTTGGGGAACAGAAATTCAAGAAAGCCAGCCTGCAGGATCAGCCCTTAAGGATTGAATACCAGCAAAACCCGGACATCTTGCAGGAATTGGGCAGTCATAAGACTCAGAAGCAAAGGCTTATAGGCTTTGCCGCAGAAACAGGCTCTGATCTGGAAAAACTGGCCCGGGGCAAGCTGCAAAGCAAGAACCTGGACCTGATCGTGGCCAATCACATCGGCACGCCTGATTCAGGCTTTTCTTGCCCCACCAACCGGGCCCTTATCCTGGACTGGCAGCGGGCCCAGGAATTGCCCTTGCTTAGCAAAGGGGAAGTAGCCTGGAGAATATGGCAACGGATTATAGAGCTCTAGACCTGCCCTTGCAGCTTCGAAACTGGCGCAAATGCGGGCTGCGGTTTATAATGAGCCGCGAGGCCAACCAGGAGCTTGAAAGCAAGGATGCAGGGCCTCAGTCCAGTTTCCAGCCGCCTGAGCCCTGGCTTAGCCTTTGGAGCAAGCTAGCCCTTCAGCCTTGCCCTTTGCTCTGGACCTATTTTGAGCTGGGACCTGATCTGCTAAGTTCTGGGCCCAACCAGCGCAGGGATCTTTTCTCCAAGATATGTCAACATCTCGATATTCCTGGGGAATGGATAGTTTTCTGGCCCCTGTCTGAGCAGTATTCCCAAGGCATTAGGCCTAGAGTGGATATCTTCTGGCAAGGGGTAAACCGGATCAAGCCCTCTTATCTTGTGATTTTTGGACAAAAGGCCATGCGATTGCTTTATCCTGAACAGGCTGGACAATACGGTTTTTATTTGCAATCTAGTCCTAGTGTCTTGTATCTGCCAGGCCCTGAGGAAATGCTGCCAGACAACAGGCAGACCAAGTCCTTTGTCTGGCAGATGCTGCTCAAGCTGCAAAAAGGAATGCCAGCAAGATAGGCTGGCTTCCTGCAACTACCCAAAATAACTCAACCATGCCCTGCTCAGGCGGGCGAAGTTGTCAGCAGGAGAGAATATGAAAGTGTTGGTCACCGGAGCTGCAGGATTTATTGGATTCCACTTCTGCCTGACCCTGCTGCGGCAGGGTGTTGAGGTGTTGGGGCTGGACAACTTGAACCCCTACTACTCAGTGGAGCTAAAAAAGGACAGGCTCAAGATCCTGCAGGATTTTGAAAGATTTGAGTTCACTCAATTGGCTTTGCAAGATGAGCAGGGCCTGTCCAGGCTGTTCCAGGAAAAGTCCCCCACCCATGTGGTCAACCTGGCTGCCCAGGCCGGAGTCAGACATAGCCTGACCCACCCCCAGGAATACATCCAAGGCAATATGGTGGGCTTTGGCCATCTGCTGGAATGCTGCAGGTGGCATGCTGTGCAGCATCTGGTTTTTGCCTCCTCCAGCTCAGTCTATGGCTTGAATACAAAAATGCCTTTTAGCGTTCACCACAATGTGGACCACCCTATCAGCCTTTATGCAGCGAGCAAGAAATCCAACGAGCTGATGGCCCACTGCTACAGCTATTTGTATCAGATCCCCTGCACAGGGCTTAGGTTCTTCACTGTCTACGGCCCCTGGGGTAGGCCGGACATGGCACTTTTCCTGTTTACCCAGCGCATACTGCAGGACCAGCCCATTCCTGTTTACAACTACGGCCGGATGAAAAGGGATTTCACCTATATAGAGGATATTGTCCAGGGCCTGTTGCGAGTCCTGTACAAAATCCCTGAACCCAATCCGCATTGGTCAGGAGAGGCCCCTGATCCTGCCAGCAGCCCAGCTGCGTATAAGCTGTACAATATCGGCAACAACAACAGCGTGGAGCTGGAGCGCTTTATTCAGGTTTTAGAGCAGTGTTTGGGCAAAAAGGCGATCAAGGACTACCAGCCCCTGCAGCCAGGGGATGTGCCTAACACTTATGCTGATGTGGACGATTTACACCAGGATGTGGGCTTCAGGCCCTCCACTTCGATAGAAGAGGGCATAGCCCGCTTTTGGCAGTGGTATAAGCAGTACTACCAGATCTAAACCTTATAAGGTTGATTCCATGCATTTCAGGGAGCTCAAGCAGGAATTGGAACAGGTCTTTACCAAGATCATGCAGGACAGCACAGAGGGCGGCTTACCTGAGCTACAGGATGTACAGCGCTTTGCCCAGCTTTGCTCCAGGCTGCAGAGCCAGGCCCCGGAAGCTTGGGCACTTGAGGCTGATGATCTGCAGCATCTGGCCAAGGAGCTCTTGCAGTGCGTAAAGAAGCAAAACACCCAAGAGGCTGTTATCTTGATTCATTCCCTGCAGGAAGCCCAGACCTACTGTCATCGCACCTTTGCTTCAAGCTAGCCCCTGGGCAGGCAAGGCAGTAAAAATCAGCCAGCTCAACCCTGGCCTAGCACTGGGCAGAACCGAGCCTAGCCCAAAACCTCAAACAAGACAGGGAACATGGCCCTCCAGAGAACTATTGCCATTGCCAACCAAAAAGGCGGAGTGGGCAAGACCACCACAGCCATCAACCTTGCGGCATCACTGGCTGCCATGGAAAAGCGTGTCCTGCTTGTGGACTGCGATCCCCAGGCAAATGCTAGCAGTGGATTGAATGTTTCTGCCATATCTGGGAGCCAGGATCTGTACCAGGCCCTTTTCCAGCCAGAGTTGGCCAGAGGGATGATTCAGAATACCGCCTTGGATTTTCTGGATATCCTCCCTGCAACCCAGGACCTGGTGGCAGCTGATCTGGAGCTGGTGCAAAAGATTGGCAGGGAATACTACCTCAGGGAAGTACTGGAACAGGTCCAGGCGGATTACAGCTTTGTCCTTCTAGACTGCCCCCCCTCTTTAGGGCTAATCACTGTCAACGCCCTTTGCTCAGCCGGCAGCCTGCTTATCCCCCTGCAATGCGAGTATTACGCCTTGGAAGGCATCGCCAGGCTGATGCAGACCCTGGAGCTAGTACGCAAGCGGCTGAATCCTGAGCTGCAGCTGTTGGGTGTGGTGCTGACCATGTTTGATCGCAGGAACAACCTCTCCCACCAAGTCGTCCAGGAAGTGCGCCAGTATTTCGGCCCCCAGGTCTTTCAGAGCGTAATCCCCAGGAATGTCCGCCTCTCAGAGGCTCCCAGCCATGGCCTGCCTGTGTTGTGCTACGACTACAAGTCCAAGGGCGCCCTGGCCTATCTGGATCTTGGCCGGGAGCTCTTGGCCCTGCTCAAAGACTAAGCCGCTGCTACTGCGCAAGCAGATCCATTGCTTCGCGTGCTTGCCCAACTATTTTTGTGCTGGCTGGGTCTGGACCTGTACATAGTCCTTGAGATGCTTTTTGGTAATCCTGGACCCGCAGTGCAAGCATTCAAACCCCACCAGACCCCCGAGATTTGCTGCTTTGAGCAGGAATTTGCGGGGACTGTCCTCTTGCCAATCCTGGGTCTGGTTACCACAGACCTCGCAGAAGACCTCTTTGCTTACAGGATACTTAAAATCCCAGTGCTTTAGCAGCATCTCCCAGTCCTGCAATGGCTCTTGCACCCTCTGCCTCTCATCTGCATTCTGCTGCAGCCTGCCCATAGCCTCCTCCAGGATCGGAGCCACCTTGGCCTCAACCTCTGTCCAGAGCCTAGGGCTGATAAGAAGCCCCAAAAACTTGCCCCGGGCATCATAAAGATCCTGCAGCAAATCCCCCTTGCTCCACATATTTTCAATCTCCTTTTTTTCAGTTATAGTCCAGCCCAATTGTTCTGAGAAAAAATATCTAGCAGGAGCAAAATCCAAAATGCCAGCTTCCCCCAAGGGCCTGGGCAGGGGCCTGGAGGCCCTGTTCGCAGAGTCCAGCCAACCAGAAGGCAGCAAGGCTGAAGTGCAACTGCAATTTCTGCATGTGGATTCTCTGCAGCCCAACCCTGATCAGCCCAGGAAGACCATCCCTGAAGAATCCTTACAGGAACTAGCCCAGTCCATCAAGGCCCAGGGCTTGTTGCAGCCAATTTTGGCTTGCAGTCAGCCCAAGGACTCTAAATACCAAATCATTGCCGGAGAACGTAGATGGAGGGCCTGCAGGCTTGCGGGTCTGACTCAGGTACCTGTAATACTATCCAGTCTGGATTCTGCTCAAGCCCTGCTTTTGGGCCTGATTGAGAATTTGCAGCGCGAAGACTTGAATCCCATGGAAGAGGCCCAAGCTGTGAGCCATTTGCAGCACACTCTGGGCCTGAGCCAAACAGAGCTAGCGCAGCGCCTGGGCAAATCCAGATCAGTAGTGGCCAACACCTTGCGCCTTTTACACCTGGAGCCAGAGATCCAGGAGGCTTTGCAAAACAGGGAAATCAGCACAGGCCAGGCCAGAGCCCTGCTTGGAGTGCAGGATAGCTCCCTGCGCTTGGCCTTATTCACGGCAGCTATGCAGCACGCACTCTCCGTGCGGGAGCTGGAGAAAGCAGCTGCTCACTGCAGGAACCAGGGCTGCTTGCCCCAGAATTTGGCATCTGGATCCGGGCCCAGGACTGGCAAGGCAAAGCCTGAGCCTGATCCAGAATTCAAGCATTATAAAAGGAAGTTGCAGCGAGAATTCTCCAGCCTGTATCCAGCCCGGGTCAACATCCAGGGAGCCCGGGAGAAGGGGCAGATTGCCTTTAAGTACTCTTCCCAGCAGGAATTGAGAGAGTTGTTGCGCAAGCTAGGTCTACCAGAGGAGTTGGTTTCACGTGAAACAAGCTAAACCAGCCAGTTACAGGCGCTCCGAGAACGCAGTGCCAGCGCAAACTTCAACTGCGGAGCTCTTGCTCTTGACCCAAAGGCTAAGCCAAAGCCAGGTCCTGGTAGCTGGGGATATCATGCTGGACCACTACCAGTATGGTTCTGCAGACAGGATCTCCCCAGAGGCTCCGGTCCCGGTGGTTCGCGTGGAACATGACGAGTATAAGCTTGGCGGCGCTGGCAATGTAGCCAGGAATATGAGCAGCCTGGGTGCGGCCCCTTTTTTGCTGACCCAGGCAGGTCAAGATTTGGAAGGAGATCAACTAAAGCAACTTCTTCAGGAACACTCCATCCAGCATGAACTTTTACAAAGCAGCCAATGGCGCACCACGGTGAAGACCAGGATTTTGGCTCAAGGCCAGCAGGTGGTCCGAGTGGACAAGGAAAACCAAGCCCGGGGCGCTGAACAGGAACAGGAGTTTAGCGCCATGCTGCAGAGAAGACTATCTGGCTTCAGCACCCTGATCCTTTCTGATTATGGCAAGGGCTGCATAAGCCAAAGACTGCTGCAGGAGCTGGCTGAAGCCCCCCAGGGCCCCACAGTGCTTCTGGATCCTAAACAATACAACTATCAAGCTTATCCAGGCTTTTATCTCATGACCCCTAATAGAAAGGAGGCCTCCTGGTTCAGCAAGCTGGCTTTGACTGAAAAACAGGCCATACTGGAGGCAGGGGATCAGATCCAGGCCTCTAAAAACTTCCAAAACCTTTTGATCACTCTAGGGCCTGAGGGTATGGTCCTGTTTTCTGCAGATCGCACAGTATGGAGGATACCTGCTGCCACCCAGAAGGTATTTGATGTCACTGGTGCAGGCGATACAGTGATAGCTATCCTGGCTGCTGCCCTGGATGTTGGGGGCAGTCTCCTGCAGGGCTGTTTGCTGGCAAATGCAGCAGCCGGTCTGGTTGTAGGGCAGGTAGGAACCGCGTGGGTCAGCACCCAGGAACTGCAGACCCAATTGCAGAATACCGCAGAACAGCTGGAGCTGCAGAGATGGAGGTGATCCCTTTCACTGCCCTAATTCTGCCGCCAAAATCAACAGGGAAAGAGTAAATGTACCTGTCAGAAGGGCAATCCTTAAGCGGTCTTCAGGAACAGCTAAATTGTATCCGCAACATTACCGCAGTTCTTGCCAGTGCAGAGTTGGGTTTACAAGGCAAGATGGGCAAAAGCCTGGAACTCTTATTGCCCAGAATCAGGGCTGGGCAGGGCTCTATTATGCTCAGGGACCGCATGGATCCTGGCAAATTCAAAATTGCAGCCAGTACCAGACCAGGTCTGGTGGGACAAAGTCTGCAATTGGTCAAAGGCTCAGTCTCTGAACATGTTTTGCGTACCAAACAACCCTTGCTAGTTCAGGATATAAGCCGGGACAACAGATTTGCCCAGCGCAGGAAGAACTACGCTACTGATTCCTTTTTGGCTGTGCCGTTGCTCTTTGCCCCAGACCAAGATGTTTTGGGAATTATAAACGCCACAGACAGGCTGAACAATGAACATTTCCAGCAATCAGATCTTCAGCTGCTCCTGGATTATGCATCCTGGCTTACTCCTTGGGTGCAAAACTCCCTTATTTTGGAGGAGCTGCGCCAGGAGCGGGACAATTATCATAGCCTAAGCAGGGAGTTGGAGCTTAAGCAAAAGGAACTCCTGCTCAATTCGCAGGAACGTGCAGAGTTGGTGGAAATGGTGGTACACGACTTCAAGAGCCCCTTGTCCGCGATCATCTCCAATCTGGATCTGTTGCAATATATGGGCATGAAGGACAAAGAAAAGTCCGTGGTCAGCACTGCCAGGAATGGGGCAGAGAATCTATTGGAGATGATCAATGAGTTCCTGCAAATGGCCAGGCTGGATAGCTGGCAAAAGCAGGGCCAAAGCCTGCAGAGCATTAGCTTGCAGGAAGTCCTGGACCAGGTCTTAGAGGAACATGCCGGGCTGCTGCAGGAAAAGAACATTGTACTGCAAGATCAAACAGAGCAAGGACTAAAGGTGGTTGCTGAAAAGAACCTGCTCAAACACCTATTACAAAACCTGATCTCCAATGCCATCAAGTATACTCAGGCACAGGGCCAGGTCCAGATATGCGGCAAACTGGCAAAGGCCAGACGTAGCCTGGATCCTTACCCTTATGTAGTTACTGTCTGCATCCAGGACAATGGCCTTGGAGTGCCAGAAGAGATAAAATCCAAGATATTCAAGAAGTTCAATAGAAGGGGGGATCAAGAGCTGGATTCCAAAATCCAGGGCAGCGGTATAGGACTTTTTATCTGCCACCGGATTGTGACCATGCTCCAAGGGGATATCTGGGTGGAGGATGTCCAGCCCCAAGGCAGCAGATTCTGTTTTACTCTGTTTAGCAGCCAGGAGTAGCAAGCATGGATAAGACCAAGCCAGTTCTGGTAGTGGACGACATCCAGGCCGTAGTCCAAACAGTGATCAACATTCTGGACGTGCTAGGATTCAATAGCTTTCTCCAGGCCCAAAACGGGGAGCAGGCCCTGCAAGTCTTGGAAGAAAACCCTGATATTGGCCTGATTGTCAGCGACTGGAAAATGCCTAAGCTAAATGGCCTGGATCTGTTGCGCAGGGTCAGGCAGAGTCCTGACTTGGCCAGGCTGCCCTTTATATTTGTGACCTCCAAATCCGAAGCCGAAGACATAGCCCTGGCCTGTGATTTCGGAGTCACCAGCTACATAGTTAAGCCAGTCACTATCCAGGCCTTGCAGGAAAAGCTTCAGGAACTGGAGTCTGGCAGCCCTGAGCTGCAATTGCAAAAGACCCTGCGGCAAGCGCAACACCTGCTGCAGCATGGCAAACCCCAAGAAGCAGAACAGGCCTTTCTGCAATTGCAGGAACAACACCCTGGACTCTGGCCCAGGATCAAAGTGGAACAGGGTGCACTTAGGCTGGGTTCCGGCCATGCTGATCAGGCTCAGGAGCTCATAAACCGAGGATTGCAAGCCAATCCTGGAATATCCAAGGGCTGGAACCTTTTGTCGAAAATGCATGCCCATAGCTCCAGCCTGGAGTCTGCGCAGGAATGTATTCAAAAGGCATTGAGCATAAGCCCGGAGAATCCAGAATATCACCTCCAGCAGGGCAAGATCTGCCTGGCCCAGGTCAATCTAGAGACAGCGAGGAAAAGCTTTCAAAGGGCCCTGAATATCGATCCTCATAACCAAGAGCTCAAGGAAAGTATCTGGAATGCCTACCTGGAACAGGAGCTGGTGGATCAGGTAGAGCTGGATTTCGGCCCCTATCTGTTTGATTATCTGGGAGTACATACTATCAACAATCAAGGCGTGGCCTTAAGCAGACAAGGAAGATTCAAGGAGGCCATAAGGCTGTATCACCGTGGACTCAGGCTATATCCGCAGAGCACGCACCTCCTCTACAACCTGTCTGTGGCCTATCTGAACCACCAGGACACTGTTAAATCCCAAAAGTACCTGCAAAGAGCAATACAGCTGGACCCTGAATTTGAGCAGGCTAAAGAACTATTGCGCAAACTGCAGAAGGTACAAGAAAAGAGCAAATAGACTTGTTGCACGTGAAACACCTCTCCCATGCCTTTAGCAGGCACTGGGTGCTCCAGGACATCAGCTTTGAGGTCAGCCAGGGAGAGTTTGTCTATCTGACCGGACCTTCAGGCGCTGGTAAAACTACACTGCTGCGCATTCTGCACGGCGCTCTGCCCGTGCAAAGGGGACAGGCAGACGTGGCAGGGATCAAGCTTAAAGGTATAAAGCCCAGGCACCTGCCCAGGCTAAGGCGGGAAGTCAGTGTGGTTTTTCAGGACTTCAAGGTCTTGGGCGACAGGAATGTATACCAGAATATCGCCTTGCCATTAGAGGTTAGGGGCCTGACTGGTACACAAAAAAAACGCAGGGTGAGCGCAGTGCAGAGGGCATTGAACCTGAGCGACAAAACCGAAGTCAAATGCGCAGAGCTCTCTGGAGGAGAGCAGCAAAGGGTGGCCATAGCCAGGGCTGTGGTCACCAATCCCAAGCTGCTTTTGGCAGATGAGCCCACAGGCAATCTGGATGAGGATCTGTCTTTCAGGTTGCTGCAGATCCTCAAGCAATTCAACCTGCACGGGACTACTGTGCTTCTAGCCACACACAACAGGCATCTGCTGCAGGCCATGCCGCAGGCCAGGATCCTGGCCCTGGACCAAGGCAGGTTGCGCTGCGAAGCAGGGATGAAAAAAGAGTAGGCATGATCTTTAGGCTAATCATAAAAGGTCTCAAGGATCTGGGCCAAAACAAATGGGAACAGCTCTTAACCCTAGGAGCTGTAACCCTGGTGATCTTTCTGGGAGGGATGTTTCTGCTGGCCATGCACAATGTGCAGCAATACGTGATCGAGCACCAGGGCGAGATCAGCTTTGAGGTTTACTGGGAAAAAGCCCAGAATGAGGAGGAGGCGCAAACAATCCACACCCAGTGGCAAAAGCTGCAGGACAAGGACAATCTGCACCGCATGGACACTTACACCCCTGACCAGGGCCTGCAGGTTCTGCAGGATAAGCTGGCACAGGACCTGGATCTGGGCCAGGAGGAAAATCCCCTTCCACCTACTGCCATACTGGGTTTCAGGCTGGAGTCCAGCCAGCCTGAAGAGGAAGCCAAACAGATCTACCAAGAGCTGAAAGGATTACCTCTGGTGCAGGAGGTTAAGTTTAACCCTTTGCAGCTGGACCTGGCCAGCTCCTGGACCAGGCTGGCCAAACAGGTGCTATGGCCATTTGTAATCTTCCTGACCCTTCTGGTGGGCCTGATCCTGGGCAACACCTTCAAGCTGGCCCAGATGAACCGCAGGGAGGAGATAGAGGTCCTGCAACTGGTGGGAGCAGCTAACTGGTATATCCAGCTTCCCCAGCTGGTGGGGGGGGCTGTACAGGCGCTGCTGGGCACATCCCTGGCCTTGGCCCTGCTTCGCCTGACCCAGAACACCCTGGACAGCATCTTGAATCAGGCCCCACTTTGGTTGGAAGTAAAATTCTTGAGCCCAGCCCAGGTCCTGACCATGCTGGGAGTACTCTTAGCCACGGGCATAATCAGCAGCTGGGTGGCAGTACACAGGTAACATGGAAAAGGAGGAATAATTAGCAATGCGCAGCGACTTAATGAAATCTGGGCTGGAAAAGAGTGCTCACCGTTCTTTGCTTTACGCCCTGGGTCTAAGCCGGGAGGAAATGGACAAGCCCCTGATTGGCGTAGTCAACTCTGCAAACTCTGTAGTCCCTGGACACATCCATCTGGACAGGATCTCCAGTGCAGTACAGGCAGGCATTCGCATGCAGGGAGGAGTACCTATGGAGTTCCCTGTGATCGGGGTCTGCGACGGCCTGGCCATGAACCATGCCGGGATGCGCATGAGTCTGCCCAGCAGGGAAGCAATAGCTGATAGCATTGAGATCATGGCTACTGCCCATCCCTTTGATGCCCTGGTCTGTATTCCCAACTGCGACAAGATAGTCCCTGCCATGCTCATGGCCATGCTCAGGCTGAATCTGCCCTCCATATGCGTCAGCGGAGGCCCTATGCTGGCAGGGGAGCACCAGGGGCGCAAGGTGGATTTGATCAGTGTATTCGAGGCAGTGGGCCAGGCCAAGAGGGGGACGATCTCGGAGCAGGAGCTGCAGGAGCTGGAACAAAGTGCCTGCCCTGGTTGCGGCAGCTGCTCAGGCATGTTCACTGCCAACTCTATGAACTGCCTGGCTGAGGCAATTGGCCTGGCCCTGCCAGGCAACGGCACCATTCCGGCAGTGCATGCGGACAGGACCCGCCTGGCCAAGCAGGCCGGGGCTAGGATCCTGGATCTTTGGCAAAAGGATATCAAACCCAGGGATATCGTGACTGAAAAGAGTGTGCAAAATGCGGTTAGCGTGGACATGGCCCTGGGCTGCTCCACAAACACGGTTCTGCACCTGCCAGCTATATTCGCGGAAGCAGGCCTGAGCCTGACCCTGGAGATCTTTGATTCCCTGAGCAGCAAAACCCCTAATCTGTGTAAGCTCTCCCCAGCTGGCAAGCACCATGTCCAGGATCTGCACCAGGCCGGCGGAATACCTGCCCTGCTTGCAGAACTGCAGCAGGCTGGCTTGATCCATGGGGATTGCCTGACTGTTACCGGACAGAGCCTAGAAAGGAATCTTCAGCAAAGCCAGGCCAAGGTTTTGGATCAAGAAGTAATCCGCAGCCTGGATAACCCCTACAGCCCCAGGGGGGGGATTGCCATCCTGCACGGTAACCTGGCCCCTGAGGGATGCGTGGTCAAAGAATCAGCAGTGGATGGGAATATGCTGGTCAGACAGGGACCAGCCAGGATCTTTGAAGCTGAGGAGGATGCTGTACAGGCAATACTGGACAGCAAGATCCAGGCCGGGGATATCGTGGTGGTCCGCTACGAGGGTCCCAGGGGAGGACCGGGCATGCGGGAGATGCTTTCCCCCACCGCGGCAATAGCAGGGATGGGACTGGACAGGGAAGTGGCCTTGATCACTGACGGCAGGTTCAGCGGCGGCAGCAGAGGGGCAGCCATTGGCCATGTCTCACCTGAGGCTGCCCAGGGCGGCAACATAGGCCTGCTCCAGGAAGGGGATCAGATCAGCATCAATATCCCGGACAGGAAATTGGAAGTATTGCTCAGCCAGCAGGAGCTGCAGCAAAGGAGGGACGCTTTCCAGCCCAGGCTAAAAGAGATCGCTTCAGCCTTCCTGCGCAGATATGCAGCAAATGTGACATCTGCAGCCCATGGTGCTGTGCTCCGCTCAAACTAGCCCCAGGAGACTGGGCCCAAAGCAGGCTATTATGCTAAGTGAGCAGGCAGTCCTGGACCAGGACTTGGATCCCAGGGACCTGGAAGGATCCCCTGCCCTGGAGGCAGGGAAAAAGCTGGTCCTGGAGATGATAGCCCAATGGCCCAGGCCTAAGCAGCATCTGCTGCAGATAGGCTGTGGCAGTGGATATTTTTTGCAGGCATTCCTGGAAGCTGGCTTCCAGGTCACAGGCACGGATAGTTCCAGGGAGATGCTGAAAAAGTCCAGGGTCAGACTGGGCGCCAAAGTGGATCTGCATCTGGCCCAGCCTGAGCACTTGCACTTTGAGGACAAGGAGTTCGACTACAGTGCATTGATCAATGTCCTGGAGTTCAGCCAGGAGCCAGAACAGGCCTTGCTGGAGGCTTGCAGGGTCACCAAAAAGAGGCTGCTGCTGCTTTTCCTGAATCGGTGCTCAATGCTGTATCTGACTCGCAAGCTGCGCCTGCCTTTTTTGCCTAGCCCAAAAAGCAGGCTGCAGCAGGCCCACTGGAGGAGCTGGCCAGAACTAAAACGCCTGGTGCGCTACAATCTGGGCCCCAGGCCCATGCGTGCTGCATCGGTCTTGCCGGGCCCCAAATGGACCTGGAGTAAAAACAGCTGGTGGCATCTGCCCTTTCCCATGGGCGCAATCTGCACTGTAGAGCTGGACATTTCCAAGGAAAGGCTGGGAACTCCTATTCTGGCCTGGAAGGCTGCGCCCAAGGCCTGTTGAGATCCTGCACAGCCCCAAACTAGAGAAGAAATACTTCCACCCTGGCCCCTTTTTCCAGACCTTCCAGCTCAGCAGGGATCCGCAATAATCCCTGGGCCTGGAGCATGGTCCGTAGCAGACCCGACTTGCCCAGCACAGGCACTGCCAGGTCCAGCCCATCTTCTCTTGGTTCCAGACTGACCCGGACATAGTCCTCCCTGCCCTGCTTGGAAAAAACGTTTCTGGACAGCAGTGCAGGCTTCTTGACTTGAAGCCCTCCTGGTTCCAGTGCAACATCCTGGCCGCTTATATGCTGCAGTAAGGGCAAAACCAGGACACAGAGCACTACCTGCACAGAAGTGACCTGGCCTGGCAGACCCAGAAGCACCTTACTGCCCTGCCTGGCTAAAATTGTGGGCTTGCCCGGGCTTATGGCTACCCCATGCAGCAAGATCTCGCATCCTTGCAGGGATTCCAGGGCCTGTATGGTCAAATCCCGGTAACCCACAGAGCTGCCTCCAGAAAGCAAAAGCACATCGCACTCCAGCAAGGCCTGCTCTAGAACCCTTTGCAGTTCCTGCAAATTGTCAGGGACGATCCCCAGGGTCTGACTCTGGAAACCAGCTGACTGCAGCCAGGCCTGTATGGAATAGGTGTTCACATCCCTGATCTGACCAGGACCAGGGACCCTGTACGCGGGCACCAGCTCATCCCCGGTGGAGATAATCCTTAGTTTAGGCCTGCGAAAGACCTCTACACTGCTAAGACCCAGGGAGCAAAGCAACGCCAGATCCTGGGGTCTAAGCCTGCTCCCTGCAGCTAAAACCTGACTGCCCTGGCTGCAGTCCTCCCCTTTTTGCAGCATGTTCTCCCCAGGGGCAACAGGACGGCGCACTTCCACTTCCTGCTGGCCCAAGTCCTGAACGTACTCCTGCATGACTACGCTGTCTGCGCCATTAGGCAAGACAGCCCCGGTAACAATGGGAGCGCACTGCCCAGGCCAGAGTTCAAACTCAGGCCAAGTTCCGATGCCTACACTCTGAGCCTTCTCCAGATACTGAGGATTGGACTCGCTGCTGCCAAAGGTATCAGCTGCCTGCACTGCATAACCATCCATGGCGGCCCGGGCAAAGGCAGGCAGATCCTCTGGCGCATCTAAATCCTGGGCCAGGATGCGTTGCAAGGCCAAAGGAGTATCCAGGGTCTCTGTTTCCTGGATCCTGGCCAGCTGGGAAGCTGTTTGTAAAAAACCCTGCACAGAGAGCACATCAAAAAATTCAGCAGCCATTTAGTTCTCCCAGGTGATCTCCACCCTGCCAGGGGTGTAGCCCTTGAGGCTGGAAAGCATGCCCTGCAAAGTGGACTGGATTATGTTTTGCACAAAAGGGTTCATAGCCAATGGATGGCCATTGACCCGGATCTCCAGATCAGTGCTGGAGGCATTGCAGTCCTCAGGACTGGCCTGACCCGATACTATCTCCTGAGCCAGTTGGCTGCAGTCCTCCCTGCCGCAATGACCGCAGTCCAGGCCAGGCAGGAAAAAACCCTTTTCTAGGACCAGGTCAGCAAGCCCCTTGACCTGGTTCAGCACTGGCAGTCCCAAGCCTGAGTCCTGTCCCCAGGAGGCCAGGGCCAGCTGAGCTCCCAGCTCTGTAGCCTCCGCAGGCTCCCTGGTCAGAAGCAGCCTGGGCAAATTGCCCAGGGACTTTCCGCCCTCAACTACCAGCACATCAGCCTGCAATATAGGCAGCAGATCTGGCAGGGACTTAGGGCTGGACCAGACAACGCTGCTCTCCTGCTCAGTTATACCTGCACACACAAAACAGGATTCAGCCAATCTTGCTGTGTCAGTCTCCTGCCTATCCAGGTGGTGATGGCTGAACTTGACTCCAGCCACCTTGCAGCCCCTATGCCTCAGCTCGGAGCACAGCCTAAGGGCCAGGGAGGTCTTGCCTGAGCTTTTGTATCCCACTAGAGAAATGGCTTTCAATTCTAGGCCTCCTTGCGGTTTGCTAGCATTTTGATCTGCAGTGTCTGCATAACTGGTTATACCCTGCAGGTGTCTGTTTCGGCCTGCCAGAGTATGTCAGCTCCTGGCTTTTGACAATATTTGCGGCTTAGACTAATTATGCGGTTTGCCACCAATTCACAAGCTCAGCGCAAAAGGATTTTAAGTAAATGGGCACAATCCATAAAATCACTGGCTTTCAGGACCTTATCGAAAAGCAGGCCCAGGCCTACACCTATATGGAAGACCAGGCCCGCAGAGTTTTTTCCAGATACGGCTTTCAGGAGATCCGGATCCCTGTTCTGGAACGGACCGAGCTCTTCGCCAGGAGCATAGGCCAGGATACAGATGTGGTACAAAAGGAAATGTACACCTTCCAGGACCGTAAGGGAAGGTCCCTGACCTTGCGGCCGGAAGCAACAGCTGGCGTGGTCCGGGCCTATATAGAGAACAAGCTCTACAGCAGGGAAAGTGTGAGCAAGCTCTTTACCCTGGGGCCCATGTTTCGCTACGAACGGCCCCAAAAGGGCAGATCCAGACAATTTCATCAGGTCAATGCCGAGCTGCTGGGCAGCAGTGCCCCCCAGGCTGACGCTGAGATCATCCTCATGCTCTGGAGCTATCTTCAGGAACTGCACCTGCCCGGGTTGAAGCTGGAGCTGAACTCCCTGGGCTGCAGGGATTGCAGGCCTGTGTACAGCCAAAGGCTAGGGGAGTTCCTCCAGGGTACAAACCAGAATGAGCTTTGCCAGGACTGCAGGAGCAGAATGCACAAGAATCCCCTGCGTCTTTTTGACTGCAAGCAGCAGGCCTGTGCCAGAGCCCTGGAGCAGGCCCCATTTATTGCGGACCATCTCTGTTCAGGATGCCAGGAGCACTACCACAGTGTGCAGAAGATACTGCAGCAGGTGGGAGTGCCTTTTACTCAGAACAAGAACCTGGTCCGGGGTCTGGACTATTACCAGCGTACTGCCTTTGAGGTCACCTCCCAGGGGATCGGGGCCCAGACCTCGGTAGCAGGCGGCGGCCGCTATGATAGCCTGGTAAGGGAGCTGGGAGGACCTGATGTTCCTGGCATAGGCTTTGCTTGCGGCATGGAGCGTCTGGCCCTGCTTTTGCCTGAGCAAGAAGCAACCCAGCCCGATTTCTACCTGGCGGTCCTGGAAGAGCAGGCCCTCAGCCTGGGCCAGGAGCTGGCCCAGAGACTGCGCAGCCAGGGCCTGGGCGGACAGGTCAGCCTGGAGGCCAAGAGCCCCAAGAGCCAGCTCAGGACTGCCCACAAGCTACAGGCCAGAAAGTGCCTTTTGCTGGGAGAGGAGGAAATAAATGCCCAGGCCCTGCAGGTCAAGGACATGCAAAGTGGTGAGCAAGAAAGTGTGGATCTAACGCAGCCGGAACAGGCCTTTAGATAGCTTCATGCTCCACTGGCTGCCTAGAGCGAGGCCAGTGGAGCAGATTTCCAATCCAACATACAATAAACTGGTTAAGGAAGATTATGAATAAGCAGCAGGACTCCCACCAGGAACTAATCCAGGATCTGGCAGGCTGGCAGCGCAGCCATGACTGCGGCAGCCTGGGACTGCAAAACCTGGAGCACGAGGTCTGCCTCATGGGCTGGGTCCAGTACCGCAGGGACCATGGCGGACTAATCTTTATCGATCTCCGGGATAAAAAAGGCCTGACCCAGGTGGTTTTCTCCCCTGAGGAAAACGCCACAGCCCACGCCCAGGCACATGTTCTGCGTCCGGAGTATGTGCTGGCCATCAAGGGCAGAGTCAGGGAAAGGCCCCAGGGCATGCAGAACCCTAGACTGCAGACCGGGGACATAGAGGTGGTAGTTTCAGACTGGAAGCTCTTGAACACCTCCCAGACCCCTCCTTTCCCAGTGGAGGATCGCCTGGATGCCTCGGAGAATCTGCGCCTTAAACACAGATACGTGGACCTCAGACGGGACAGGATGAATCGCAATTTCCAGATCAGGCATCAGGCAGCCCAAAGCGCGCGCGAGTATCTGAACCAGTCTGGATTCTTGGAGATCGAAACTCCGGTGCTGACCAAGAGCACTCCGGAAGGGGCCAGGGACTTCCTGGTGCCCAGCAGGCAGAACCAAGGCGATTTCTTTGCCCTGCCCCAGAGCCCGCAGCTCTTCAAGCAGCTCTTGATGGTTTCTGGTCTGGAGCGCTATTACCAGATCGTGCGCTGCTTCCGGGACGAGGATCTCCGCGCCGACCGGCAGCCAGAATTCACCCAGATAGACCTGGAGATGTCCTTTGCCCAAGAAGAACAGATCCTGGACATTGCTGAGGGCATGCTCTGTGCAATTTTCCAGGCCTGCCTGGGCATGGAGCTGCCCAGGCCCTTTCCCCGCATGACCTATGCCCAGGCCATGCAGCGCTATGGTCTGGACAGGCCTGATACTAGATTTGATCTGCCCTTGCATGATATTACCGATCTGGTGCAGGGCTCCGGCTTCAACCTGTTTGCCCAGGCAGAAATGGTCAAGGCCCTGCGCCTACCCCAGGGAGCTGGGCTGAGCAGAAAGGAAATTGACGATCTCACAGAGTTCGTCAAGATTTACGGGGCTAAAGGCCTGGCCTGGATCAAGGTCAAGCCGGACGAATGGCAGTCCCCGATCGCCAAGTTCCTGAGCCAGGAGGAAATACAGGGCATGCAGCAAAGGCTGCAGCTGGAGATCGGAGATATTGTCTTTTTCCAGGCCGGGAACACTGATATGGTCAATCAAAGTCTGGGTCAGCTCAGGTTGAGGTTGGCAGAAGAGTTTGCCCTGATCCCCCAGGATGCTTATAATCCTTTATGGATAACCGACTTTCCTTTGCTGGAGTGGGATCAGGAGGAAAAGAGATGGGTGGCGTGCCACCACCCATTCACAGCGCCCAGGGAAGAAGATCTGGGGCTTTTGCACACACAGCCCCAGCAAGTGCTGGCCAGGGCCTTTGATCTGGTACTGAACGGAAGCGAAATCGGCGGCGGATCCATACGCATCCACAGACCGGAGCTGCAGATGCAGATGTTTGAGGCCCTAGGGCTAGATGTGGAGGCAGCCCAGGACAAGTTCGGCTTTCTCTTGGAGGCCCTGCAGTATGGCGCCCCTCCCCACGGGGGGATAGCCTTTGGATTTGATAGATTGGTGATGTTGCTCTGCGGGGCCAAGTCCATCAGGGAAGTCATAGCCTTTCCCAAGACACAGAAAGGGACCTGTCTTTTGACCCAGGCCCCGACCCAAGTGGGTCAGGAGCAACTAAGGGAATTGGGACTGGCCTTGCGCCGGAAAAAATAGAGGACCAAGCCATGTTGCGCGAGATAATCACCTTTCCTGACCCCAGGCTTAAACAACAGGCCCGGGAAATCCAGGAACCTGATCAAAAAATCCAGAATCTGGCCCAAGATATGGCAGAGACCATGTATGAAAACCAGGGCATCGGCCTGGCTGCACCGCAAGTGGGAGAGCTGCTAAGCCTGATCACTGTGGATATCAGCGGCCCGGAAAACAGGGACTCCCTGTTGGTTCTGCTCAATCCCAGGATAGTCCAATTCGAGGGCAGAACCCAAACCGAGGAGGCCTGCCTGAGCCTGCCATCGTTTAAAACCTATGTGCAAAGGGCCCAGCAACTTACTGTCCAGGGCCTGGACCTGGAGGGCAAAGGGGTGGAACTGGAAGCTGACGGGCTGCTGGCCATCTGTCTGCAGCACGAGATTGACCACCTCAAAGGGATCACCCTGGTGGAGCACGCCAGTGTCCTGAAACGCAGCATGTACCAAAAAAAGGTCAAGAAATGGGCCCAGACAGCCTGAATCATCCCCTGCGCACCATCTTCTGCGGCACTCCGCAATTTGCTGCGAAGATACTTTCCAGCCTGCACTCTGCGCCAGAGGTTGCCCTGCAGGCTGTGCTTACCCAGCCGGACAGGAAACAGGGCAGGGGACAAAAGAAAATCCAACCCAGCCCAGTAAAGGAGCTTGCCCAGGAGCAGGGGCTACAGGTGCTGCAACCAGCATCCCTGCAGGAAGCTCAAACCCTGGCCAGACTGAGAGACCTGGCCCCTGACCTGATTCTGGTGGCAGCCTATGGCCTGATTTTGCCTAAGCAGGTCCTGAGCTTGCCCCAGCTGGGAGCCATAAATGTGCACGCATCCCTTTTGCCTAAATACCGCGGTGCAGCACCTATTCAAAGGGCGTTGCAAAATGGGGAGCAAGCCACAGGCATAAGCATCATGCAGATGACCCAGGGGCTGGATTGCGGTCCTATCCTCAGGCAAAAAGCCCTGGCCATAGGCATCCAGGACACCACCCAGAGCCTGGAGCAGGAGTTGGCCAGGATGGGGGCCAGCCTTTTGCAGGAGGCCATAAAGGGGCTTTTGCAGCAGGAGATCGTGCCCATAGAGCAGGACGAATCCCGGGCCAGCTATGCTCCTATGGTGCGCAAACAAGAGGGTCATATTCCTTGGGAGCGAAGCGCCTGGGAGGTGCACAACCATATTCGTGCCATGCAGCCCTGGCCAGGGGCTTTTTTCGACTGTGCCCTGCCTGGCAGGGAACAGAGGCTGCGTTTGACTGTGTATCCCGGACAAATCGGTCCTGAGCTGCTGGAGAAGCACCAGCCAGGAACCATTCTGGGCCTCCAGGAAAATAGCCTGGCTATTGCCTGCAGGGACCGGGTCTATCTTTTGCCCTGGATTAAGGCCTCAGGGGGAAAGATCCTCTCTGCCAGGGACTTTTGTCATGGCTACCTCAAAACCAGTGGTACCTAGTATCGCATCTTACAAGTTTTATATTCGTCTTGGGCAATTTGTCTGTAGCTCATATTTCTAGAAATTTTGCTGCATGTACTAATAAACCTGGCTGCATGCATACATAGGCCGAGCAGATGGTCTCCAATCCGGACAAGGTCTATCAAAGCCTGGAAAAAGACATCCAGAAGTCTTTTGTCGCGCGCAAGCGGCTCTTCATTGGGCTGCTCAGCGGGACCTCCATCTTGATAGTCCTGGTTTTGGGCCTGCTCTGGGCCATACCCATCATCGGTCTGCACAACATCCATCCCTGGGCCCCTTGGATCCTGGGCCTACTATTCCTGGGGCTGATCTTGCTGGTGCTCTGGTCCAGCCTGGCCCTGGTGCTGAATATTCAATTCAAAAGACCATTACTCTTTTCCAGGAAGATCCGGGGAGTGAGCATCAAGATCTTTCTGCCCCTGATGATTGCTGTGGGCAGGCTGTTTGGTATCTCCAAGGAAAAGGTCCGGGCCTCATTTATCCGGGTCAACAACGAGATCGTGCGCAACGAGGGCCGCAGGTACGCGCCCCAGGAAATCCTGCTCCTCATGCCCCACTGCCTGCAAAACAGCAAGTGCAGACACAGGCTGACCTACAACATCAACAACTGCAAGCGGTGTGGAGAATGCCCTATTGCCGGCTTGCTGGAGCTTAGTGAAAACTATCAGATCAAACTGGCAGTGGCCACTGGGGGCACCATAGCCCGCAGGATTGTGGTCCAAAACAGACCCAGGCTAATTCTGGCAGTAGCCTGTGAGCGGGACCTGGCAGCAGGCATCCAGGACACCTACCCCTTGCCTGTCTACGGGATATTGAATGAACGTCCCTTTGGACCCTGCCTGGACACCCAAGTCAGACTGGAGCACCTCAAATGGGCAATAGAGCTTTTTATCCATCCTGAGTTCTCACGAGCCAGGCTGGAATCAGAAGACAACGAGCGCTTGCAATATGTCCAGCAGGCTTGATCCGGAATCCCCTCGCCTGGCTGCCCTGGAGATAGTGCAAAAAACCTTGCAGGGCCAGGACCTGCAGGCAGCCCTGAACTCTGGGCTTTCCTATTTCAGGTTGTCAGCAGAGGATGCAGGTTTGTGCACCAGGATCTGCTACTGCTATCTGCGCCTGAAAGGCAAGCTGGAATTCATCCTACAGAGGCTTTGCAGCAAAGACCCTGCCCAGCTGCCCGCCAGACTCAAACATGTCTTGGGCCTGGGTCTGTTTGAGCTTTTGTACCTGGCCAAGGTCCCTGACTACGCCACTGTCTATTGGTATGTGGAGTACTGCAAGAGGCGAATATCCCCAAAACTGGCCCCCCTGGTGAATGCAGTGCTGCGCAGGGCAGCCAGGGAAAGGGAACATCTGCTTGAACCGGATTTCTACAGAAAGGATCGCCCTGCCCAGGCAGAATTCTTCAGCAGGTACTACTCCTGCCCTTTGTGGCTTGCCAGGCTCTGGCTGCAGAGCTTGGACTCCCAGCGCTGCGAGCAGCTGTTGGCAGGTTCATTGCAGCCCCCATATATAGGCCTGCGCATCAACCAGACCCTGCCCGAGGCTAACCAGGTCCTGGATCTTTTTCTGCAGGACAGCTCCCTGGTGCAAAGTCAGGGCTACGGCCTGGCCCTGGAAAGAGCTTCAGGTGCTGTGTACCAACTGCAGGAGCAAGGCCTGCTTAGCAGGCAGAGTCTGGCCTCCCAGCAGGCTGTCCTGCAGCTGGAACCAGGAAACTGGCCCCAACCTGTCTGGGACGCCTGTGCCGGGCACGGCGGAAAAACAGGATTGCTGCTGGAAAATGGCATCCAGAGCCTCTGGGCCAGCGACCTCAGCCTGGAGAAGATCAAGCAGGCCAGACAGGAGCTAAAGCGCTTGCACCTGCCTGACAAGCCTTTGTTTGCAGCTGATGCTGCAAAGCCAGCCCCGCTCAAGAAATTCCCGGGCACACTGTTTCTGGATGCCCCTTGTTCCGGGCTGGGAGTACTGAGCAGGAGGCCGGATATCAAGTGGAAGCTGCGCAAAAAGGATTTAAAAATCCTGTCCAGGCTGCAGACCAGGCTCCTGCACACAGCAGCCCAGTCCCTATCCCCGGGGGGCAGGCTCATCTATCTGACCTGCACCTTGAACCCTGGCGAGAATGACAGGCAGATCCAGACCCTGCTGCAGGAGGGCAACTGGGAGCTGTTAACTGAACACCCCCCTGACTTGGACTCAGGTCTGAGGGAATACTTTTACGCTGCCAGTCTGCGCAAGTGTTAAAGCCTAGCTGTGCATGCACCTGCTAAATCAAGATCCATGCTTTACACCTAATAACAGTCATGATAGTTTTTATTAAAAAAGGACTTATGAGTAATACCAAACAAGAAGCAAAACTACAGCTAGATACCCAGCAGGCTGCCCAATTCTTGCGCAGTATGGCCAACGCCCTGGAAAATGGGCAGGCCAATCTGGAAGACCTGGAGCTGGATTGGGAACACATACACCAGCTGGAACTGAAGTTGCGCAAGCGGGAAGATCATGTGGATCTGAAGGCCAAGGTCAAGCCGGACAATCAAATGCAGCAGAGCCCAAAAAAGACCTCAACAAAGAACAAAGACTCAGGTCAGGGTGGCTTTAAGCCCTTGAAAAAGGACATGCAGAAGACTTTCCAAAGGATAAAGGCCAGCCAAAAGCAAGGCGCTCTGCCGGAGCTAGAGGATATCCAGGCCTTGCAGCACATGGCAGAGCAAATGTGCCAGCTCGCAGGCCCAGAAATCCAGGAATACGCTAGCTTCCAGGACAAAACCCGCCTGCTGCTGGAAGCTACACAGCAGGAAAATCATGAACAGAGCCAGTCTGTTATCCAGGACTTGGTTGCGGCTGAAAAAAACTGCCACGCCAAGTTCAAGTAAAAAACAACCCTGAGCAGGATTACCGCCTACTCCTGCCGGAAACAGGCAGGATCCACTCCAGTTCTGCGCAAAAGCTTCTGCAAAGCCACCCTGCTTAGTCCAGCCAGCTTGGCTGCCTGAGAGACATTGCCCCTGGTTCTTTGCAGCAGCTGCTGGGCGTATTCAGCACTGAACCTTTGCAGTACACGATCCTTGGCTCGGGAATAGGGTTCAATCCAGAGATCATCCTCCTGGCCCGGTGCATTAGCCTCCGTCTCCTGCTGACCCTGCCCCTCGACCATGCCCACATCCTGGGTGCTGATCTCAGAGTTTCCGGTAAAGATAATGGCCCGGCGCACAAAGTTCTGCAGCTGGCGCACGTTTCCGGGCCAGCTCTTCTGCATCAAGAGATCCAGGGCCTGGGGGGAGAACTGCTTGTACTCCACACCCAGCTCGCCGCAGACCTCCCTGGCAAAATGATCAGCCAATAAGGGGATGTCCTCTTTTACCTCCTCCAGGCTGGGAGTCATGATGCTGACCACATTCAGCCGGTAAAAGAGATCCTCCCTAAAGCTGCGCTCTTTTAGCTTTTGCTCCAGGTCCTGATTGGTGGTGGACAGGATGCGCACATCCACGCTGATCTGCCTTTCGCTGCCCAAGGGCCTAATCTCCTGCTCTTGCAGGACCCTGAGCAGCTTGGTCTGCACAGAAACCGGTATGTCTGCTATCTCATCCAGGAGCAGGCTGGAGCCGTGGGCTTGCACAAACAGGCCTTTTTGCTCTTGCAAGGCCCCGGTGAAGGCCCCTTTCCTGTGTCCAAAGAGCTCGCTCTCCAGAAGATTCTCAGGTATGGCCGGGCAATTCACTGTAACCAGACTGCGATCGCCCCTTTTGCTCAGATCATGGATGGCCCTGGCCACCAGCTCCTTGCCTGTGCCGCTCTCTCCTCTGATCAGCACGGCATAATCAGTATGCGCAATGGAACGTATGCTTTCAAACAGCTTCTGCATGGGTTTGGACTGGCCTATCAAGCTGGCAAATCCGGATTTCTCAGAAAGATGCCTGCGCAGGTTGAGGTTCTCCCTGATCAGCTGGCTACGTTCCAGCCCTTTGCGCAACAACCTCAACAGATCCTGCATCTCAAATGGTTTGCTTATAAAATCATACGCCCCCTGCTTTATGGACTGTACAGCCACCTCGATGCTGCCATAGGCAGTCATCATGATCACTGTGATCCAGGGATCCAGCTCCTTTATCCTCTGCAAGAGCTCCAGGCCGTCCATGTCCGGCATGCGGATATCCAAAAGCACCAGATCATGGTCCTTGTCCTGGAGCAGGCCCAAGGCCTGACCAGACTCCTGGCAGGTTTCCACCTCCACGTCCTTAAGCTCCTGGCTGAGCACCCTCTGCAGCCCCTGGAGCATGTCCTGTTCATCATCCACTATGAGCAGCTGCTGCTTGGCCATTGCTTTGTCCTTTTCCTTAAGGTTAACTAAGCGGCAGATACACTGTGAATCTGGTCCAGGCGCCCTTCTCGCTCTCCAGGCTGATCTCCCCGCCGTGCTCCTGCACAATCCCGTAGCTCACCGCCAATCCCAGTCCAGTGCCCTCTCCGGTACGCTTGGTACTGAAAAAGGGATCGAATATATTGCTCCTGATGCTTTCCTCCACTCCTGCACCGTTGTCCCAAATGGATATCCAAAGCATCCCCTGGGCAGGCTGCAGACCGGAGGAGATTTGGATCAGGCCTTTGCTTTCCACCGCATGCAGGGCATTGAGCAGCAGGTTGACCAAAACCTGCTTCATCTTGTCAGTATTCAGTCTTATTTGCGGCAGGTCTGGATCCAGATCCAATTCCAGCTGGATGTGGTTCTTTTTCAGCTTGTGTCTGAACATCTGTACCACTTCCTGGATAACCTGATTGGCCTGGGCAGGTTCCTTGCTACTTTCCTGGCCTCTGGCAAACTGCAAAAGGTCCATGACGATATTCTTACAGTTGATGGCCTGCTTTTCGATGATCCCTAGATCCTGCTGACTTTGAGGCAAGTCTTGCAGCTGCCTCTGGAGCAGATCCACGTAGCAAAGAATGATACCTAAGGGATTGTTGATTTCATGGGCCACGCCAGAGGCCAGCTGGCCCAGGGCCACCAGCTTCTCTGTATGCTGGATCTTCTGCTCCACTTTCTTTTGCTCGCTGATCTCCCTGGCGTAGCGGATCACGCTTTGCACCTCTCCAGTCTCGTCCAGGATGGGATAGAAATGCACCAGGAAAACCTCTCCTGAGGAACAAGTGATCTCCTGGCTGCTGGCAGAAGCGCTTTGCACCACCTGATCCAGGGCGCAGTTGGGACAAAGCTGCATCAGCCCGGCATGCACCTCATAGCAGGGCAGATCCTGGACATCCTCGAACTCCACCCCGTAGCGGTGCAAATAAGCCCGGTTGACCATCTTGATCCTGCCCTCTTTGTCCAGGAGCATAAGCAGGTCAGTAATGCCGTCGAACACTGTCTGCAGAAGCTCCTTATTCTGTATCAGCCTCTGCAGGTCCCTCAGGCTCTCCACAGCAATGCCCACCTGCCTGCCCACAGAGAGCAAAAGCTCCTGCTGCTCCTGGGTCACCACAGTTTCTTCCAGGCCTGCAAAGCTAAGTACTCCCAGGACCCTGCCCCTGCAGGACATAGGAATGTTCAAAAAGCTTGTCCCCTCTGGTTCTGCTGTGCTGCTCAGCCTTCCAGCCAGGGCCTGGCAGATGGAAGAGCTGAGCTCCTGCCCTCCCTGCTGCCAGCTCTGTCTGCAGTCCTCCTGCACAGAAACCGCCAAAGGCAGTTGCAACGCGTTTTCCTG
>JBNJDO010000002.1:0-96519 GCA_051744965.1 Thermodesulfobacteriota bacterium
GAGCGCAGTTTCTCCAGACTGCGGTGGCGCAGGATGTCCTTGATAATAGGATGCTTCTGCTGCATGGCCTCCAGGACTTGGCTGGATGTGGAAGGTGCGCCTCCTGGGGTCTTGCGACCAGGCTTTAGCCCCATTTGGTTGAAGAGGACCTCTGCCAGTTGCTGGGGGGAGCGCAGGTTGAATTCCATCCCTGCTCGGTTCTGGATCCGCAAAGTCAGCTCCTGCAGCTGATTCTCCACCTGCTGCAGGAAGTCCCGCAGGGTCTGCAGATCCACTGCCACCCCCCTTTTCTCCATGCGCACCAGAACCGGGATGAGGGGCAGCTCCAGGAGCACCATGAGTTCCAGCAGCCCGGCCTGCTGCAGTTGCTGCCGCAAGAGGCGCCCCAGCTCCAGGGCTTGCAGACCCGGAGCCTCCTGGCTGGCCTGCAGCTGACCAGCATGGGTCCTGCAGAGCTTTTCCCAGGAATAGTCCCTTTGCTCCGGATCCAGGAGGTAGGCCCCTAAGGCCAGATCAAAGATCAGTTCCTGTTCCAAAGCCTGCCAGCACTCGCTGTCGCTCAATAGTTCCTTGTAATTCGGCAGGAATAACAGGCTGCAGGAATTAAGCCTGGATACAATCTCTTGGGGCTGCATGCGCACCTGGTATTCCTGGCCCTCCAGGCCCAGGCAAAAAAGATCCTCCTGCAATGGGTACAGGCCCAGCTCCTGTTTTGCTGTCCTGGGCAGCTCATTTTCCAGCTTCTGGATCTGGATTTGGCTGTCGGGCTTGGTGGTTTGTTCCTGTCCTGAGCCCGATCCTGTTTCCAGGATGGAGTACAGGCTGGAGAACTCAAAGTTGTGCAAGAATTCCTGCAGCTCCTTTTGTTGGGGAGCCTGGCGCAGGAAATCCTGGAGGTCCCTGTCCTGTTCCAGATCTGTGCGCAGGGTGGTCAGCTTGCGGTACAAAAAGGCGTTTTCCAGATGCGGAGCCAGCCTTTCCTGCTGCTTGGGGGGTAAAAGGTGTAAATTCTCCTTGAGATCCTCCAGGTGAGGGAAGCGCCTTAGCAGCTGCAAGGCGGTCTTGGGGCCAATTCCTGACACTCCAGGGATGTTGTCGCTCTTGTCCCCCACCAGGGCCTGGTAGTCAGGCCATTGTGCAGGGCTTAGACCCTGCTTTTCCTGAAAATCCTGTAAAGTGATCACCTTTTCGCTGCGCTGGCCAGGGTCCCAGATAAGTACATCCTGGTCCAGGCACTGCTGCAAGTCCTTGTCCGAGCCCAGGATCAGCACCGGCCTTTCCGGTTTGAACCTGTGGCAGAGGCTGGCTATATGGTCGTCAGCCTCTGCGTCCCTGCTTTGCAGAGCACCAATGCCTAGCAGGGAGAGGGCCTGCAGCAGGGGCGGGATCTGTTCCTCCAGGGCCTCGGGCATCTTTAGCCTCTGGGCCTTGTAATCCTGCATGATTCCCTGTCTGAAGCCAGGCTCCCTGCCGTCCAGGATAAAGCACAAGTACTTGGGCTCCTCCTGTCGCAGGACCTTGAGCAGCACACGCAAGGTAATATACAGGGCATTGGTGGGAAAGCCGTCTGAACGGCTCAGATCAGGGTAGGCGTAAAAGGCCCGGTAGAGGAAGGAAGTCCCATCCACCAGGTACAAAGGCTCTGTCTGCCAGGCGTAGTCATGCTTGAGGCCCATTGTTTTTATTCCTTAAGGCGTTGATAGGAGTTGGCCCTGGGGATGATCCTGGCCTTTTGCAGCCTCTTCCAGAGCAGCTCCTGGGGATGTTCCTCCTGCAGGTCTGCCAGAGGGATCTCCGCCCTGGCCATGGACTTGTGTCCTCCTGCAGAACCCAGATCCCCGAACAGACTGGAGGCCAGCTTGCCCATGTCGCCTTTGACTCCGTCCCCTCTGAAGACAGCCACCAGCTTTTGATCCGTGATCCCGTAGACGATGTCCCAGGAGATGTCGTGCACCCTGAGGAAGAAATCCGCCAATATGACCAGGATGTCAGTGGAGTCCACCTCGCCCATGAAAACAGTGAGTCCGTCTCCATGCAGGCGCATCTTGCGAAAGGCCTGGGAAAAGTACTTGAGCCACTCCACCCGGAATTCGCTGCGTACGATCTTGCGCAGGATCATGTGATCAGCGTATTTGCTAAGGTAGCGAAAGGCTCGAATATCCGCATCGTGGAATTTGTTCTCAAAGCTGTGGGTATCGGTCTTGATGCCGTACAAAAGCGCAGTGGACAACAGCTTCCCTGGCTTTAAGTGCAGGTTGTACAAAAATTCTGTGAGCAGGGTGCTGGTGGCCCCGTAATTGGGCTGTATCTCTCGGAAGTCTGCTTGCACTGGGTTCTCTTTGCTTAGAGGGTGGTGGTCTATGACTATGGAGTACTTGAATTTGGCAAAGGCCTGATGGTGGTGGGGCTGAGAATCCACCAGGGCGAAGCGGTCATACTGGGCGGATAAAAGCGGAGTCAGCCGCTGCACTGGAATATGCAGGTAGCGGATCATGGCCAAGTTGTCCGGCCTAGTGATCTCGTTGGCCATGGCCAGGCAGACGCTTTCCACCTTCCTGGCCATGATCCGCTTCAAGGCCAGTCCTGAGGCCAGGGCATCAGGATCGCCCACGAACATGATCAGCCAGCGCTCATTCTTTTTGAACAGGCGCTGCATCTCCTGCAGTTTATTTTCCAGCTTGCGAAAATATGACATAGGAACCTTTCCTGCTTCGGGCCAAAGCAGGGGCCTGGACTGAGGGCGGACGGCCAAGCTCAATTAATAAGTGCCCGCGTGGTTAGCCTTTATGCAAACCCCAATTAGTAATCCAGGTCGAGAAAATGTCAAGGGAGGTCTGCAGGCTGCTGGGATCAAAGACCTCCAGAACCAGGGTGGTCTCCTGGGAGGTACTCAGCAGGGCCTGATGCAGCACTTCCCTGCCCTGGGCAGAGAGCTGCTGCAGGCTGCTGTGCTTGTGTCCATCCAGGTCTCCGTAGATGTGCAGCATGCGTGTCCTGCTCCAAAGACCAGGCATCTGCAGCAGGCCGTGCTGCTGGTAGCTAAGCAGATGGCCCAGATCTAGGCAGACGCTTAAATCCAGCTCCTCAATCCTGGACCAGAAGCCTCTCAGGTCACAGCCCTGGACATTCTCCAGGGCGAGTCTCTGCAAGCTCCTTGCCTTGCTCCAGAGCCTGCAGAACTCCAGGAGCAGATCTTCTTGTGGGGGTGGATGCAGGACATAGAGGTGGGGGGCTAAGTAGTCTGTCTTTTGCATTAGCCTCTGACAGATGTCAAAGACCAGGGAAGCTCCCTGCTCCCAGGGCAGATCCAGGGGCAGATGCAGGTGATACTCCAGATCCAGTTCTGCCAGCCAGGGGGGTAGGTCAGCAGCACTATATTCCAGACTGCCTGCGGTATCAAAGAATACCAGGCCTACCTCCTGCACCAGAGGTTCCAGGCGCAAACAGTTCTCCCCTATCCTGGCCGGCCAGACAAAGGAAGGGGCAGCTAGCTTCCAGACTGACTGCATGACTGGGGCCTCAAAAAAGGTTGAGCTGTTTCTCTTTTTGGGTCTTATGGGCCACGCTGCGCAGTTTTTTGGCCTGCTCCAGGGGCAGCTCCTTCAGCAGGCTGCTGGGACTTAACTGGTGCTGTCTGCCGTAAATCCTTCTCTTCCTGGCATGGCTTAGAAAGAGATGGGTCTTGGTCCGGGTCAGGGCCACATAAAAGAGCCTTCTTTCCTCCCCTGGATCAGGGGGGTCCTCCTCTTGGGAAACCCGGCCAGAGAGCAGGGACTTGCCTGCAAAGGGCAAAATGCCCTGCTCCAGGGCGGGCAGAAAGACTGCCTCGAACTCCAGGCCCTTGGCCGCGTGGATGGTCAGCAGCCTAACCTTCTGCGCCCGGGAGCGGACCTGGGCCAAGTCGCTTTCCAGGTGGATCCAGTTCAATAACGAGCTCCAGCTGCCATGGGTGGAAAAGGCCTTTTTCAGCTCCTGGAAGGCCTGGCTTTTCCAGAAGATTTGGTCAAAAGGGGGCATGTCCTGGAAGTAAACAGCCAAGCCCTGGGGGCCAGAGGCCAGGATCTTCTCTGGACAGTCCAAGATCTGCCTGTCTCCGGTGTCCAGCCCCAGATAGTTGGCAGCTGTGTTTAGAATCAGCTCCACACGGGGCTCCTGCCAGAAGAAAGAGGTCTCTGGTGTAGAGCAGGGTAGACCCCTCCTGCCCAGGACCCGCTGCAGTACAGGCAAGAGCCCCCTGAACCTGACCAGAACAGCGATATCCCCTGGAGCCATTTCTCCGTTGTGTGCCTGGTCTGCCTGGTGATGGGCTGTGCCGCCCAAAAGGCTTTGGATTTGCTTGCCTATCCACTGGGCCTCCTGCTCTTCGCTTTGGGCTTGGTAGTAAAGGATTTGTCCCTGCCCAGGAGATTGGGCTTGCAGGTGCTCCTTGTCCGGAAACAGGTGGGAGCTGAAATCCAGTAGATTCTGCTTGCTGCGATAGTTCTGCACCAGGGTTGAAGTCTTGAGCTCCGGCCAGAAGGACAAGAGTTCCTGTCCCAGGTTGCGCACAGCGCCCCGAAAGGAGTAAATGGACTGTTCCGGATCTCCAATGGCAAACAGCCCCCGGCCCTGCTCCGGGGCCAAGTGGCGAATAACCTGCAGTTGCAGCCTGGAAAGATCCTGGACTTCGTCTACCAGGATCTGGGTATAGGGGCTGCTGTAATCCTGCTCCTGCAGGGCCTGGAGCCAGAATTCCAAAAGGTCGGCATAATCCACCAGATTCCAGTGGTCCTTCTGCAGGGTGTAGTTTTGCCAATATGCAGCAATCTCAGTGGGTACCTGCATGTTTTCCCGGGCCAGACACAGATCTGCCCAGAGCTGTTTTAATTGCTTGGCTTCCAGCTCGGGATTTGCCTTGGCAAATACCTGCCTGGCCTCCTCCTCTGTCATGAGCAGCGGGTCCTGGCGCTGGACCTGGACCCAGTACTCAAAGGCCAGGGCATGCATGGTCTCAGCTCTGGGCAGGGCCTGGCTCTCTCCGAAGATGGCCAACAGCCTTTTCTGCAGCTCCCTGGCTGCAGAGCGGGTAAAGGTCAAGATCAGGATCTGCCTGGGATTGACTCCGCTTTGCAGCAGATACTGCGCCCGGCCCAGCAGAGTCCTGGTTTTGCCTGTGCCCGGACCGGCCAGGACCAGGAGGGGGCAGCTGTCAGCCCGCACTGCCTTTAACTGCTCAGGATTGTACTCTTCCTTGTTTTGTTCCTGCTCCTGGGCAGCAGGAGCAGCAAGCGAAGCCTGAACATTGCTTTGTCTGGGCTGTACAGTTTGGCTCTTTTGCTGGGCAGCCAGCAGGGAGCCGCCTTGTTGCAGGTCTTGGCGCTCCTTTGCAGTAAAGACGCTGATCCTGCCGAACTGTCCGTCAAAACCAGGCTCGCACAGGACCTCTTTCTTGCGCATCCTGGAGATGCCTTCGGCTAAGGGGGCAGAGAATCTGCGCAGCTCCTCCAGGTCCAGGTGCTGCAGGATATACAGCTCTGAACCGAATCTCTGCAGCAATCTGTCGTAGGTGCGAAAGACTGTCTTGGTCCTGGGGCCAAAGCCCATGATTTCGGACAACACCTCTGGCAAAGGGATCAGGGAGGTGAAGTCAGGCTTGCCAGGGGGCTGCTTGGGGTTTTCCCGGTCCGCCAGGCCCAGGATCCGGTTTAGCACCCCCACAGTGAGCTGGCCTTTGCAAACAGGACAGATATTGCCCAGTTCCCTGCTCTGTCTAGGATCAAGGACCACGCCGCACTTGCGGTGGCCGTCCAGATGGTACTTGCCCTCCTCAGGAAAGAACTCCACGGTGCCCAGGAACTTGTGACCCAGGCCTTCGGACTTGAGGGCCCTGAGGATGGTTTCATAGCTGGGCTCTCCAGAGAAGATATTGGCCTCTCTGGCCAGCTTTTCCCCGGAATGTGCGTCAGAGTTGGAGACCAGGTAGTACCTGTCCAGTCTGCTCCAGAGCCAGTTCATCTCCGGATCAGAGGAAAGGCCGGTCTCTAGGGCAAAGATATGCGGGGTCAGGTCCTGGAAGCAATCCTCAATGCAGTTAAAGCCTGATTTGGAACCAAATAAGGAAAACCAGGGAGTCCAAATGTGGGCAGGGATCAAAAAGGCCCGGGGGTCGCACTCCAGGACCATTTCCAGTAGGTCTCTGGCATCCAGACCCAGGATGGGCCTGCCATCAGCCTTCAGGTTGCCGATCTGGGCCAGTCTGCGGTTGAAGGCCTTGGCCTGCTCCAGCCCAGGCATGAAGACCAGGTTGTGTATCTTGTGCACCTGATTTTTCTTTTTGTATATGGAGCTGATCTCGGTGCAGAGGATGAACTTGGTCCGGGGCAGGGCCCTGGAGCCGGAAAACCAGGGAATTTCTTCCTCCAGGCCTTTATCTTGCTTTAGTCTGAGCAGCCCGGACTCCTCCTGCTCCAGATTCTCCTCTATCTCCTGCAACCAGCCTGGATGGGTGAAGTCTCCTGTGGCCAGAACATCCAGGCCCTTGACCCCTGCCCAGGCTGCCAAGTTCCTGAGGCTTAGCTTTTTGCTGGTGGCTCTGGAATAACGGGAATGGATGTGCAGATCAGCATAAAAGATTTGCATAGGCTTATCCTGGGGTGGCTGATTCATTTTCCTGGCGGTCCTGGCTTGGACAGTAGAGCCTGGCCTCTGCGCCCACCGCAGACCTGTTGTGCATCTCAATCCAAGAGTTGTTCTGGGCAGCCAGCCTTTGGGCAATGGAGAGTCCCAGGCCCGAACCCTGTTTTTTGCTGCTCACAAAGGGGTCGAAGATCTGCCTGGCCTTGTCTGCAGGCAGACCTGGACCATGGTCTCGGATGGCCAGATACACCCCTTTGGGATCCTGGTTCAGGCTGATCTCCAGTCTGGGGTCAGAGTTTTCTGCTCCGGCTTGCGCGGCATTCAGCAGCAGATTTAAAAGCACCTGCTGCAGCTGGTCCTGGTCCCAGGTCCAGTAGGTGCCCTGCAGCTCTGGACCTAGCTGCACCTTTAGCCCTGGATAGCGTTGGTGCAGATTCTGCAAGCAATGCTCCAGGCTTTCTCCCAGCTGGATGGATCTAGGACTGGCCCTGGAGGGTCGGGCGAAAACCAGAAAATCCGAGAGCAAATGGTCCAGCCTCTGGATGTCCCTGTTTACCACCTGGCGCAGCCTCTGTTTATGTTCCTGGCTCAGGTTGTTTTGGGTGATCAATTGCAGACTGCCTTGAATCCCGGCCAGGGGATTTTTGATCTCATGGGCCAGACCTGCTGCCAGCTCGCCGATGCTTGCCAGCTTCTCCATTTGCTGCACTTGCTGCTCCAGGTCCTTAATTCTGGTGATGTCCTTGAATATTATCAAGGATGAGTTCTCCCAGGCAATGGGCGTGAAGGTGGCTCCAAAGATTTGCTCATCCCCTGGGGCTTGGATCTCTGTGCGGAAGCTGGAGGATTTGTCCCAGCTGGACCAGACCCTGGCCATGTCCGGGAACAATAATGACAAAGGCTTGCCGATGCAGGATCTGGGCTCATGTTGGCCGGCCCACTGCGCTGCCCTGCGGTTAATGCTGGAAATATCCCCTTGCTGGTCCAAGACCATAAGCCCGCTGGTCATCCAGTCCAGGACCTTGGACCTTATATTCTCGGAGCGGCGCAGCCTCCTTTCCTGGTCAGCCAGCTGGGAAAGCAGTCTGTCCTCCCTACTATAGCCCAGATTTAGCAAAACCAGGATCAGGCCCAGGGCCAAAAGCTGCAGGGAGAAAAAATAGGTCAGTCTACCCAGATCCAGCTCCAGGCTGGGGTCCAGGAGATTATCTGCCAGGGCATGGATAAAGAGCCCCAGCAGAAAGAGAGAGCAGCACAAGGCCAGGATTTTAGCAGTCTTAAGCCCCAGGATGCGGCCATAGAGAAAGATTAGGGCCAGGAAGATAAAGGAGAAGTGGCTCTGCAGGCCTCCAGTGAGCAAGATCAGATAGGCTGCCAGGCATAGATCCGCCACCAGCTGTAGCCTGAAGAAGAACAGGGTGTTCTGGAAATAGGGCCAGCCAAGCAGGAAAAAAAGGGTCAGACCAAATCCGGAGACCAAAAAAACAGTGTAGGCAGGCTCCAGAAAAAGGCCCAGATATTCCCTTTGTGGTCCTTCCGCCAGCCAGGCCAGACCCAGGGGCAGTAGCAGCAAAACCAGGAAAAATAGACGGAAAAGGCAGACCCGAAGCAGCAGTCTTTGCAGGTGCTCCTTGGCCTGGGGCTCTAGATTGGTTTCACCGCGCACATTCTGTGGGCTGGTCATGGATCTTTTCCAGCGTGTGCCGCAAAGCAGGCAGGATGGCCTGCAGATTTTCCTGCACAGCCTTAGGGCTCCCAGGGAGATTGACTATTAGACTCTGATCCAGGATGCCAGCAACCGCCCTGGAGATCACAGCCTGGGAGGTTTGGGCCAGGGAAGCCTGGAGCATGGCTTGCTCAAAGCCAGGCAGCCTCTTGTCCAGGACCTGCAAGGTGGCCTCAGGTGTAATATCCCTGGAAGTTACTCCAGTGCCACCAGTGGTGAAGACCAGGTCAAAGGCCTGTTCCAGGCAGAGATTGACCAGAAGGCCTCGCAGTTGCTTCTCCTCATCCGGGAGTAGAAAGCCCTGCACCAGGTCCAGCTCCAGCTCTTGCTGCACCAGTTCAGGTATCAGAGGGCCGCTTGCGTCCTGGCGCTGGCCCAGGTGTCCTTTGTCGCTCAAGGTTATCCAGGCCAGGGAGAAATCCGGCTTCCAGGCCAGCCACTTTTTAGGGCCAGAGGCTAGATGAATTGCTTGCCTGACCTGGAGCCAGAGGCATCTTTGTCCGCCTATGGGGTGCCTGAAGGCAGAAAGAACCTGGAACCAGCCCTGCTCCTGCTTGGCCCCCAGGTAAGATCCTGCAGGTACCCTGGGCAAAGGCTCCTGGGCCTGCAGGCATGCAGCAGGCAAATCAGGCTCATACTCCGGGACCAAAAGCACAGTCTCCCCGGCCTGGATGCGCAGCTCCTGGCTTTGGAGGCGGATCATGCTGAAGGCCTACTGACCTGTATGCAGGAATCTTTTTCTGCTCCAGGGATTTTCCTGCCCACGGGCCAGCCTGAGAATGTTTTCCTTGTGCCTGGAATAGATCAAAAGCAGGGCCAGAAGTCCCAGGAGGAAGAAGCTGAACTGGGCAGTGAAAAGCAAAAAAAGGGGCAAGATAGTGATCAGGCCCAGGGAGCCCAGGGAGACATAGCCTGTAAGCCAGATGAGCAGCAGGCATAGGACCAGGGCCCAGAACAAGGGGCCCGGACTCAAGGCGGCAAAGATCCCTATGTAGGTAGCCACCCCCTTGCCCCCTTGCCAGTTCAAAAACACGGAATACATGTGCCCTAGCAGGGCAGCCAGAGCGGTCAGGAATAAAAAGAGCCCAGAGCCGCTCATGGCCATGGCCACCAGCAAGGGTATGAAGCCCTTGCCCGCGTCCAGGGCAAAGGTCAGTATGCCGTAGCCAGGTCCACAGCTGCGAGCCACATTGGTGGCTCCTGTGTTACCGCTGCCCCACATCCTGGGATCGGTACCTTTGCAGGCCTTGGCCACAAAAAGTCCGAAAGGCAGGGAACCCAGGAGATAAGTGATTACTATCCAGCCTAAGGAGGCAAAGAATAAACCCATTATTCCTCCCATGCGTCTAGGATTTTGATTTCATTGTTCAAAGGGTCTATCCGGCCCAGCTTGAGCTGAAAGGCCTTGCCCGGAACCAGCTTGTCTCCGAAGATCTGGGTCGGTGCCCTGAGCAGGAGCTGCTCCCTGGGCAGAGAGACAGTGACCATGGAGCCTTCTTCAGAGACCAGCACACCATGCCATGTCTTTTGTTTACACCAAGTCTGCAGATAAAGCAACTTCCAGTATCTGGTTCTGAATTTTTGGATCCTGGTGGCTTCCTGGGCCCGGCTGCTAAGATAGGGGATCCTGCTTTCCAGGTCTTGACTGCTTAACATGGGCTTGCCCTGGCGCAGGAAATAAAATACCTGGGCCAGGTTCAGAAAGTCAGAGTACCTGCGCAGAGGCGAGGTCACAGGGGCATAGGCCCGAACTCCCAGGCTGGCGTGGGGCCTGGGCTTGTGGTCCAGGCGGCTGCCGCTCATCTCCCGCATGACCTTGAAGATATGCACAGGATCCCGCCAGATCCCGGCGGCTTCCCTGGAAAGCTGGATGTCCTGGGTGCGGTAGAGCAGAGGCAGTTCCCTGTCTAGGGCCCAAAGGGCCAGGGCCTGGTTGGCCAGGATCATGAACTCGCTGACCATGACCTGGGCCTTGGGATGGGTGCTGGGCTCCTCCAGCTCCACATGGACCTGGCCTTGTTCCTGCCGCAGATGGATCAAGGGCTCTTCCTGCTCAATGATCACTGCCCCCTGCTGGATCCTCTTGCTGCGCAAAAGTTCCGCCAGCCTCAAGGCCTTGCCTAGCTCTGCAGGCCCCTGGCCTTGCTCCAGGCTGGATTCCACCTGGGTATAGGTCAGATTGTCCTGCAGGCTGGTCCAGGTCAGCCTGGGCTGGGTCTCCAGGAGATTTCCTTCTTGATCCAGGCTAAGGCGCAGGAGCAGGACTGGCTTGGTCTGGCCCGCGTACAGGCTGTACAGCTGGGTACCCAGCTCCTCAGGGAGCATGTGCGTGGTGCCCTCTGGCAGATAGAGGCTGCTGAAGCGGTGGGCTACTGCCTGGTCCAGGCTGGAGCCGAATTCCCACTCCAGAACCGGGCAGGCCACGGCCAGCTGCAGCTCATAGCCTTGATTTGGGGAATGGGCCAGGCAAAAGGCGTCGTCAATATCCCTGGTGGTGGAGGAGTCAATGCTGAAGAGGCCCAAATCCTCAGGGGGCTCTTCCTGCTTTTTGAATGCTTCCTCCTGTCTTTGAATCTCCTGGCTGAAGTCCTGGGACCATTGGTTCCCCCAGCTGTATCCTGCCTGATCCAGGAGGTGGTTGTAGTGCTTGGGCACTAGCCCCCAATACTGGGCCAGAAGCAGGGGCAGGCTGGGATTGTTGGGCAGTCCTTTGCTCAGCTGCTTCCAGTAGTCCTGGAATTCGCTGCTCTCAGGGTCTGCAATGCCCAAAAAGAGCAGCCTCTGCAGCTCCTCTGCGATCCCAGGATCCAGCTGAGGCAGCTCCAGATTATGGCCCTGGGCTTGTTTGGCCCAGAGGGCCTGGAAAAAGGCCTGGCCCTGAGCCAGGATCTGGTTCTTCCTTCGGGCCTTTTCCTGTTCCCATAGTCTGGCCTGAACTGTGGCTGCATCGTTGGGCCTGAATCCAGGGGGGACAAACTTGAAGTGGGTTTTATACTGTAAAAGCACCCGGCCCAGGGCAGCCACTTGGTCAGATTCAGGTTTCTGCCAGAGCAAAGAGGCCAGCCAGCCAATGCTCACCTGGCCAGCCTCCTCTTGGACCAGCTCCCAGAGCTCCAAGGCATCAATGCCTGACATGAGGCTGCTTCTGCAGTGTTCCCTGCTTTGCAACTCCTGCAGGATGTCCTCTCTGCTACTATGGGCAGACAGGACTGGACCGGCCCAGGGCAGGATCCTGGCCTGGGGCAGTTTCAGCAGCCTCTTGTTGATGTTTAGGACCCGGACCTGCTTGTGCGTGTT
Organism: Thermodesulfobacteriota bacterium; assembly: GCA_051744965.1. Taxonomy (GTDB): domain Bacteria; phylum Desulfobacterota; class Desulfovibrionia; order Desulfovibrionales; family Desulfothermaceae; genus CAZBUB01. The sequence continues at coordinate 11,639 of JBNJDO010000002.1, forward strand.
TTCCAGGATGCAGGCCAGGATGGGCTGGTTTTCCTGCATGTACTCCAGGATGCAGCCCGGTTCCAGGTATTGTTGGGTGTTGCTCATGTATAACCGCCAGGACGGAACTGGGCCGCCCGATTAAGCTTGACTGGACAAGGCTAGTGCTTGAAGGAGCGCTGTCCAGTAAAGACCATGGCCACTTGGGGGTCTGCTTGGCTGACTGCTTGGATGACCTCTAGATCCTTCATGGATCCGCCTGGTTGGGCAATGGCGGTGACACCCTGCTCGATTGCCAGGTCCACTCCGTCCCGGAAGGGGAAGAAGCCGTCTGAGACCAGTACCGAGCCAGGCAGCCCCCCTTGGGCCTGCTGGGTCCTGGCCTGAATGTCCTCCAGGATCCTTTTTTGCTCCTGATCCTGCTTGGCCTGGGCCCTGAGCTGGTACAGGGAGAGTCCTGTTTCCTGGAAGGCCAGGAGATCAGCGTATTTCTGGTAGGCCTTGAAAATAGTCAACTCTACGCAGCCCACCCGGTCCTGCTCTCCAGTGCCAATGGCCACTGTGGCCCCGTCCCTGGCAAAGATAACAGAGTTGGAAGTTACCCCGGCCTCCACAGCCCAGGCAAAGAGCAGATCCTGGGCCTCTCTGGAGCTGGGCTGCCTGGCAGTGACAGTCTCCCCCTGGGAGCTGGCCTGGGCCGGCAGGAAGTCTTCCGACGCCAGGATACGGTTCCTGAAAGAGAACTGTACTATCAGTCCACCGTCCATCAAGGATTTGATATCCAAAAACGGGGCATGCAGCTGTTTCTCCAGTTCTGCCAGGCCGGGAATCTTCAGGATGCGCAGGTTCTTTCTGTTCTGCAGTCTTTGCAGGGCTCCGGGGGCAAATTCTGGTGCTGCTACCACTTCGAAGTAGGAGTCCTGGATAAACTCCGCAGTGGCCTCATCCAGTTCCCGGTTCAAAACCACTGCGCCTCCAAAGGCGGCGATCCGGTCACAGAAGTAGGCCTTCTGCAGGGCCTGCTGCAGGCCCTGGTCAGACCAGCCCGCGCCGCAGGGATTGTTGTGCTTGAGGATCACCGCTGCTGGCTTGGCTTGGAGATATTGCAGGATGTTCAGGCCGTTGTCCACGTCAGTCAAGTTTATCTTGCCCGGGTGCTTGCCTGATTGCAGGATGTCCCTGCTTTCCAGGGAGGAAAGGAGCCCGCTTTTCCCTGATTTGAAAGGCACCCCCCCCAGCTCCAGGTTCCCCTGGTGGGGATAGTACATGGCAGCGGGCTGATCTGGGTTCTCTCCGTAGCGCAGACCTTTTTCCTCTCCAGAGATGCTCCAGACTTTCTTTTTGAAGATCAGCTCCTGGTCCCCTACCGTCAGGTGCAGCTCTGCCGGAAATGGGTCCTCTTGCAGGGAATGATACATCTTTCTTAATTCGCTCATGGCCCTGTCTCCTGTTGTTTGTGGTCTTGTGGTCTCGCCCTGGTCTGTGGGGAGTTCCTGATGAGTGTTTCTCCAGTCGATATTGATGTTTGAAGTTCAAGTCAAGTAAATGGCCCTAATCAGGTTCAGGCGTGGCCAGCTGGCCTGGAAGTGCCGGCAAAAAAACCGCGTTTAGGGCTTGAAGGCCACCATGATTTAGGGTTAGCATTATAGTTCAGGCCAGGGATAAAAAAGAGCCTGGGGAGAAATGACCGTGGAAAAAATGCTGCAAAAGATCGCGTCCCAGCTGGCCGCAGTGGATGAGGCCTCCCTGACCCAGCTCTGGGACAAGTATCAAAAGCGGGTACAAGAATTTGAGCCCACCCGAAGATGGGAGGAGGCGGTTTTGGTTCTGAGCATGATCCAGGCCGTGCGCTGGAAGAATCAACTTTTCAACACCAAGTGGGCCAAGGAGAAGCATCCTGCCCCTGCCCAGGAGCAAAAGGATTCGGAGCAGGAGCTATCCGGGCCAGTCCAGGGGCCGGTTTGCAAGGAACGGGGCAAGCTGATCCGCTTCCGGCCCAGAGAGGACTGAGAGTCCCTGGAGCAGGTAATAATAATAGCGAATGCTTTGTACATAGTCCACCACCTCGTAACCCCTGGCGTAGCCATGGGGGGCCTGGGTATAGTACTCCTTATAGCTCAGCTTGGGATAGATGGTCTTTAGGTGGTACCAGTAAGCAAGATCATTGCCCAGCTTCTCAGCCAAGGCAATGGCGTTGTGTACATGGGTCATGCCCTTGTTATATGCCCCCAGGGCCAGGAACCAGCGGTCCCAGCCACTGACCTGCAGGGAATCCAGCCTTTCCCAGAGCTGCTTCAGGTATCTGGCTCCGCCCAGGATGCTTTGTCTAGGGTCCATTCTGTTCTGGATGCCCATCTCCCGGGCTGTGTTCTGGGTCAGCTGCAAAAGTCCCCTGACCCCGGTTCTGCTCCTGGCGCTGGTTACAAAGGCGGATTCCTGGTAAATCATGGCCACCAGGAACAAAGGGTCTAGGCTGTTTTCTTTGGCAGCCTTCAGGATGGTTCCCTGATAACGGGGCACCCGCTTTTGGACTACGTTCTGCAAATGGATGAGCTGGAAGTAATCGGTATTGTCTGGGAAGAACCCCCAATATCGCTCCTTGAGGCGCTGGAACCTGGGCTCTTTTTGCAGATCCTGCCAAAATTCCTGCAGGGCCTGATCCAGATGCTTTTTCTCCCTGGTCCAGTACCAGCGGTAGGGGATCTCAAAGTTCAAGACTTCAGTCCTTCTGAGGTCAGTGAAAAAGGGTTCCCAGAACCTGAAGCGCCCGCTGTCCACCAAGGCGAATCTGGCCTGGTTATCCTCAAGCAGCTCCAGGGTCTTGCGTAGCCTGGGGGTGCGTTGGGTCTGGAGTTCAGTTGCGCATTGCAAGTTTTCCGCCTTGGCCTGCAATCTTGCGCTTAATAGGGGATGTTGGCTGAGTAAGATGTTGAAGCGGCAGATATCGTTTTCTTCACGCAGGCCAAATCTGTATTTGTTGTGCAGCAACAGGGGCTGGTGCAACTGGTACTTGGGTCCAGCCTGGACCTTAGGGCTTTCAAGCTCACGAGAGTTGAATCCTGGAGCTATCAGCAAATCTGCCCGGCCCTTAAGGAAGGCCTGCAGGCAGTTCTTCCAATCCTCGAAGATTCTCCATCTGGGCTTTAGTCCTGTCTCCTGGGCCAGGTACTGCACCAGTTCACGCTCGAATCCCGGACCATAGGGAGAGAGCTGCCCCTGGACCTGCTCCAGGGGCAGACTGGCTATGACCAGGGTCTGGGACTTTTCCGGTTCCTTTTTGCTCCTATCCTGCAGCAGCTTGCAAATCAGCAGGATCTGGGCCAGGACTAAAAGGGAGATGAGCAGCACCTCTCCGGCCTTGCTCTCTGAGTAATCAGGGTTTGAATTCAAGTTCATTTTCAAGTACAAGGTTTTGCTGGTCTGACTACTGGGGGCAACCCGCAGGAGGGATGTGCAGCTAAAGGCCTTGAAGGCGATCGCCAAGCCTGACTTTTCCTCCTGCACTTATATCCAAATTTTAAGGAGAGTTCAATGCGTAGCAATCTGGTGGTCATAGGCTCCCAATGGGGCGACGAGGGCAAAGGCAAGATTGTGGATCTTCTGACTGAACAGGCCGGGGTGATTGTGCGCTTCCAAGGAGGAAATAACGCCGGGCACACCTTGGTGGCGCAGGGCAAAAGGCTGGTTTTGCATCTTATCCCCTCTGGCATCCTGCATCCGGGCAAGAAGTGCCTGATTGGCAACGGGGTAGTTCTGGATCCCGAGGTCTTTTGCCAGGAGCTGGATATGCTGGGTCAAAGTGAAGTGGATATAAGTCCCCAGCGCTTGAAGGTCAGCAAGAAAACCCATCTTATCCTGCCCTACCATAAGCAGCTGGATGGAGTGCGGGAGAGCCGCAAGAGAGACAAGGACAGGATCGGCACCACAGGCAGGGGCATAGGCCCGGCTTATGAGGACCGGGCAGCCAGGGTGGGCATCCGGGCTGGGGATATCCAGGATCAGGGGCTTTTGCTGCAGAAGCTGGAAAATGCCCTGCAGGAGAAGAATGCCCTCTTTGACCATTATGGTGCAAAGCAGCTGGAGGCAAAGGGTATTCTGGAAGGGATGGCCCCTTTCCTGGAGCGGCTACAGCCCTATTTGGCTGATGTCTCTCAGGAGATCGCCCGGGCTGCTGAGAACAAGGAGCATATCCTGTTCGAGGGTGCCCAAGGGACCTTGCTGGATGTGGAGCACGGTACCTATCCCTTTGTGACCTCTTCCAGCACAGTTGCTGGCAATGCTGCTGCAGGCAGCGGCTGCGGCATAGGCATGCTGGGACAGGTCCTGGCTGTGGTCAAGGCCTATACCACCCGGGTGGGTTCCGGACCCTTCCCTACTGAGCTGGAAAATGGCTGCGGGGGGCATATGCAGGCCCAAGGCAATGAATTCGGGGCCACCACAGGCCGCAAGAGGAGATGCGGCTGGCTGGACCTGGTAGGCCTCAGGGAGGCGGTGCGACTGAATCAGCCCAGCTCTCTGGCTTTGACCAAGCTGGATGTGCTAAGCGGACTGCCTGAGCTGAAGCTTTGCGTGGGCTATGAATATCAGGGCCAGAGGATCCTGTTTCCGCCCCAAGAAGAAACGGGTCTGGCCCAGGCTAGTCCAGTATATGAAGATCTACAGCCCTGGCAGGAGGATATCTCCTCTGCCAAAAGCCTTCAGGATCTGCCCCAGGAAGCCACGGCCTATATCCAGCGCATAGAGGAGATCCTGGGGGTGCGGGTTTCTATTATTTCGGTGGGCCCGGAGCGCAGTCAGACCATCATGCGTTAGGAAGCTAACTTGCAAGCCCCTGATTTGACCCAATGCTACCCTGGCCTGCTGCAGAGCCAGTCCAGGATAGTCAATTACTTGCATAGTCTGGAGCAAAACAGGCCCAATGTGCTGTTCCTGGAGGGGGGCAGCCTGCAGGATCGCCGGGGACTGGCCTTGTACTGGGCCGCGCTTTTGAATTGTACCTACAAGCAGCCTCCCTGCTTAGAATGCTTTTGCTGCAGACAGATCGCTAATCAGGCCTTTCGGGATTTATTCCTGTTCCAGGGTCTGCAGGAGAACATCAAGATTGATCAGGTCCGCGAAGCCAGGGCCATCATGGGCCAAAAACCAGATGCTGGACAGATGCGGGTCTTTGTCTTGGAGCAGGCCCAGGAGCTGACCCAGGCCGCAGCCAACTCCTTGCTCAAGTGCATGGAGGAGCCTTTGTCCGGGAATTGTTTTGTGCTCTTGGCACCGCAACGACAATTGCTTTTGCCCACCCTGGTTTCCAGGAGCCTGGTACTGACCCTGTCCAGGTCTGTGCAGGAAGTGGACGTCTCCCAGGAGGCAGAACAGTGGCTGGGACGGCTGCTAGAGTTCTGGCGCACTGGTCGGGGGCTTCTCAGCCATAGTTCTGCCCAGGGGGCAGTGGACAAGAGGTTGGTACAGGAGGTGCTGGTGCTTTGTCAGCAGAGCCTGCTGCAGGCAGGCAGACAAAAGCCAGGGGGGGAGCTTAGCAGGCATTGGCGGAACACATTGGATGCTCAGGGCTGGAGCCGGGTCTGCGAGCTCTTGCAACAGGCCCAGCAGGCCCTGGATTTGCAGGTCCACCCAGCCTTGGTCCTGGAATGGGTGGGAGTAAAGGTCAGGACCTGGCTTTGAGCCAGAAAAAGGAGCTTGCAGCATGCAGTCCAGCCTGGGCCTATTCCTTACTGCCCTCGGTCTGGCCCTGATCCTGGAGGGCCTGCCTTATTTCTTGTTTGCGGAGCGCATGCCAGAGGTGCTTAGGCTCCTGGCGGAAAAAGGCCCTTCCAGCCTGCGCAGGATGGCGGTGCTGGTCATATTGCTGGGCCTTCTCTTGATCTATCTGGGCCGGGGCTGAGGCTCATAGCCTAGCCAAATAGATTTGTTCTTGATTTAGGCAAGCTGAGGACATGCAATGTTTCCTTATCCCAAGACTTATGAGACGCGGTGCTAGTCCCTGGGCTTGTGGGCCAGATGGATGTTCACTATGCCAGAAGTCAAGGGCTGGTGGCTGATGCCGCAGAATCCCGCACCTTGAAGCTCCCTGGCCAGCTCAGGGGCAGGCGGGAATTCCAGGATGCTTTGTGCCAGGTAGGAGTAGGCCTGGCTGTCCCTGGAGACCATCCTGCCCACAAAGGGCAACACGCGCCGCAGATAGATGTTGTAGAGACCCTTCCAGATTTTGGCCCTTGCAGAGCCGAACTCCAGAATGGCCAATCTGCCGCCTGGCTTTAGGACCTGCAGGATCTGGGCATAGGCTTGCTCTCTGGGCTGGATGTTGCGGATCCCAAAGGCTATGCCCACCTTGTGTGCACTCTCAGGCAGCAAGGGGATCTGCCTGGCATCAGCGCAAAGGCGCTGCAGGCTGTTGGCTTTGCCCCGGAGCTTGGTTTTGCCGAAAAGGAGCATAGGCAGGGAGATGTCAGCTGCCCAGACCCTGCAGCCGGGCTCCCTGCGCAAAAGGCCCAAGCTGACATCCAGGGTGCCTGCTGCCAGATCCAGGATCCTTTCCCCGGATCCAGGCTCCAGACTCTGGATCAGCCGCTTGCGCCAGTAGAAATCCAGGCCCAGGCTCAAGGTATGGTTCAGGAAATCGTACCAAGGGGCAATGCTAGCAAACATGCCCTGCTTGGTAGCATTGCTGCCAGCCTGCCCAGAGCAGGATTCAGCTGGAGGGGTCATTTGACTGCTGCCCAGGCGTTTCTTCCTGGATGTTGCGCAGGATCTCCCTATAGATGGCAGAAAAGAACTGGTCAAAATTGCTGGGGGAGATGCGGCCCACCTCGATGAATTTGACCACGATCTCTTTGGCCACTTGCAGGGCCTGCTGACTGGACTTGTCCATGTCTATTCACTGCCTTTACTGGGTTGGATCAGAGACAAAAAAAACCCGTCCGGCGGGGAAATGGCCTGGACCTCTACATGGGTTAGGCGTCCGGACGGGAAAAGGAGAGAAACCTGTGCAGCACCCCTCCTTTTTTAAATCTCCTCTTCCATCTCCTGGGCCAGGGCCTGGATCTCCTCCCGGATTACCTTGGCTGCCTCCGCAGGGATCATCTGGGTCAGCTCCTCTTTTAGCTCCTGTTTGATCTGGGCCGCCAACTCCTGGAGATCATTCCTGGTTAAGGCTTCCTGGCGCAGTTCCTGCAACTTCTCCTGCAATGTGGCCAGCTGTTCCTGGCTTTGCAGGGAGTCCTGCAGAGAATTGATCTGTTCCTGCAAAGGATCCAATCTGGCTTGGAGCTTTTCTTCCCAGGTCTGGCTCAGGCTTTCCTGCAGCTGGGCCTGGAGGCGCTCCTCCAATTCCTGGCTTGGGGATTGCTTTTGCAGGCGTTCCTCCAAGTCTTGGACTCTGGCCTGCAGTTCCTGCATTTGCTCCAAGAGGCCAGATTGCTCCTGGCCTGCTGCAGCTTCAGGCTCTTGCTGACTCAAGTCTTGGCCATCATCTGCCTCAGGGGGTGGCTGATCAGTTTCAGGGGGAGTGTCTAAGTCAGCATCCTCCTGGCTTTGAGGGGCTGCTTCCTGCTCAGGCTCTGCACTGGAGGCGTCCAGCTCCTGGAACAGGGAGTCCAGATCCAGGTCGTCTTCACTGTCCTGGGCCTGTGAGGATTCCTTTTTCCCATTCTGGGAAGAATCTTCCACTTCAGCAAAGAGATCGTTTAGCTCCTGCTCAAAATCTGCATCTTGGCCTGGGCTAGAGGCTTCCTGTCCAGAGTCCTGATCATCCTGGACCTCCTCGGTGAGGTCGATGATGTCGTCTGTAGAGGATTGGTCTTTTTTTTCCTGGGCCATAGAGCACCTCAAAATATGTGCCCAGTAGTTAAGCTTTTGCTTGCTACCGGGCCTTATGTTCGCACAGTCCCTGGCTTAGTCCTTGGGATGGCATTTGTTGCATGGCAAGGGGCCGGTGTCTTCTCCAGCCTTTTTAAGCTCCTGGTGGCAGCCAATGCAACTATGTTCGCTGCCGCGCTCGTGGAAAGCATAATAGGCAGAATTGACCTCTTTCATGTCTGAACCCTTGGCACCTAACAGGTCGTGGCATCCAGAATCAGTGCATTTTTGGGGGGGCTCAGATTCGTCCTCCCACATATGGTGGCAGGACTGGCAGTCTTCCACTGCTGCCTCGTGGGTCTTATGCGGCATCTCAGTGGGGCTGTACTGGGGATTTTCAGTCTCGCCTTCTGAGTGGTCCATGACCATGGACTCTGGAACCTCAAAGTCATAGGCCTGCAGCCCGGCCAAAGTGAAAACTAGCAGTGTGCACACGCTAAGCAAGCTTACAAAAATGCCTTTTCTCATTTTTCCCAACCTCCTTTTTGACTGTTAGCTGACAGCGGCCAAGTTCAGTTGCGCAGGCCGCATCCTTCTGAGGACCTGCCTGGATTTAGAGTCCGGGCAGTGCGCGACAAAAAAATCTTTGCTGTCTGTCAACGTTATGTCAGTTTGCAGTCCCCTGTCAAGGAAATCCTGTCATTGTCCTGCAGGTTAAGGGCCTAGAATTGCAGGGCGCGTGCAGCCTGCAGGGTTTGCTCCAGATCCCTGTCTTGGTGCGCGAAGGAAACAAAGATGCACTCAAAATTTGCAGGGGGCAAATAAATGCCCTGTTCGCGCATTTGCCGATAGAAGCTGGCAAAGAGCCCCTGGTCTGTCTGCTGGGCGCTGGCAAAGTCCTGTACAGGCTTGTTTGTAAAGAATAAAGTGAACATGGAACCCAGCTGGTTGAGCTGCACAGGCAGGCCTTTGCCTTGCAGGATGGACTGCAGCTCCTGGGCCAGCCAACTGGTCTTCTCCTCTAAGCCCTGGTAATCCTGCTCCTTTAACTCCTGCAGGGTGGCTAGCCCTGCGCTCATGGCCACAGGGTTACCAGCCAGGGTTCCGGCCTGATATACAGGCCCGCAAGGTGCCAGATATTGCATGACATCCTTTTTGCCCCCCAAGGCGCCCACAGGAAATCCGCCGCCTATAATCTTGCCCAGGCAGGTCAGATCCGGGGTGACCCCGAATCTACCCTGGGCCCCGGAGTAGGCCACCCTGAAGCCGGTAATGACTTCGTCAAATATGAGCAGGCTGGAATATTGGTCTGCAAGCTCCCTCAGGCCCTGCAGGAAGCCATCTACAGGGGGCACCAGACCCATGTTGCCTGCTACAGGCTCCAGGATTACCGCAGCTATTTCCTGGCCCTGAGTCTGGAAGATTTCCCGGGCAGCCTCCAAGTCGTTGTAGGGTGCAAGCAGGGTCTGTCTGGCCAGATCCTCTGGCACTCCCGGAGTGCCAGGGATAGCCAGGGTGGCCACCCCGGAGCCGGCCTGGACCAGGAGGCTGTCCACATGGCCGTGATAGCAGCCTGTAAACTTCAGGATCTTGTCCCTGCCGGTATAGGCCCGGGCCAGGCGCAAGGCGCTCATGGTGGCCTCGGTGCCGGAGTTTACCAGACGGACCATCTCCACCCCGGGCAGGGCTTTTTGGATAGCCCCGGCCAGCTCTATCTCCTGCTGGCAGGGGGCACCGAAGCTGGAGCCATTCTCCAGGGCCTGCCTGGAGGCCTGCAAAACCCTGGGATGGCAGTGTCCCAAGAGCAAGGGGCCCCAGGAGAGGACATAGTCTATGTACTCCTGGCCCTCCTGGCTATAAATGTGGCTGCCGCTGCCCTTGCTTATGAACAGGGGGATGGAGTCCACGCTGCCGCAGGCCCGCACCGGACTGTTCACACCGCCAGGAATCAGTTCCTGGGCCTGTTGGAACAGGCTTTGGGAATCAGGCATAAACATACTCCTTGCACAGAATTTTGGGTTTTTAGAAGTAGCGCATGGAAGTCTTCTTGAGCTCCTGGATGCTAAACAAGGCCTCATAGCTGTCCAGGCCAGTAGTATCAGCTAAATCTTTGATGAGCTGCAGACAGTTATCTTTGCTCTTGGCGTGGATCATGGTGTACAGGTTAAAGGGCCAGCTCTCTGTGCTCCGCCTTTGGTAGCAATGGGTGATCTCCGGCCTGGCAGACATGATGAGGCTGATTTCCTGGATCCTATCCCGGGGTACCTGCCAGGCTACCATGACATTGCAGTCGTATCCTGCTTCCTGGTGGCGCAAGGTGGCTCCAAAGCGCCTGATGCAGCCTGTGTTTTTCAGCTCCATTAAAAGCTTCAGGACATCTGCCTCTTGTACTCCGGCCTGGTGGGCAATGCTGGCAAAAGGAGTAGAGCTGTCCGGCAAAGTGTCCTGCACCAAGCGCAGAATGCGCTTCTCTTTTTCAGTAAAATCCCTGACTTGCTTTTGATCCCTGTCTTTGTCCATAGCTGTCCTTATACTTTCTGGATGGGGCATTTTTATACTTTTTGGCCCCTTATGACAAGCAATTTCCTTGACCCTGGGGCAGGCCAAGGGTATAGATTAGACCAAAACAGGTAAGCAAGAGATAGTTGGCAGGGGGTAATACTATGGGGATAGCGGTTATTGGGGCAGGATCTTGGGGCACCACCCTGGCCAATCTGCTGGCTAATAAAGGCCACAGCACCGGTTTGTGGGTCAGGGAGCCAGAGCTTTTGCAGCTGATACACAGCCAAGGGGAGAATCCCTGGTTTTTGCCCGGGGTGCAGCTGGATTCAGGCTTGAGCTTTAGCAGCGAACTGGCAGAAGTGGTTCAGGGGGCAGAGTTTTTGCTGCTGGCAGTGCCTTGTCAGCATTTCAGGACGGTCCTGGCAAGCCTCAAGGATTTGCTGCCTCCCAGACCAGTATTGGTCTGCGCCAGCAAGGGCATTGAAGTGCAGAACTTAAAGACCATGTCCCAGGTGGTCCAGGATGAGCTGCAGGATCTGGAGCCCGGCTACGCTTGCCTTTCCGGCCCCTCCTTTGCCAAGGAGGTCAGCAGGGGATTGCCCACTGCAGTTTCCCTGGGCTGCACAGATCAGGGCCAAGGGGCATGGCTGCAGCAGGCCCTGGCCACGGACGCCTTCAGGGTGTACTGGAATCCGGACTGTCTAGGAGTGGAGCTGGGCGGTGCCCTGAAGAATGTAATGGCCCTGGCCGCAGGCATCACAGATGGATTGGGCTTTGGAACCGGGGCCAGGGCAGCCCTGATTACCAGGGGGCTGGCAGAGATGTCCAGGATGGGGGCTGCCATGGGGGCCAGGCAGGATACTTTCATGGGCCTTTCCGGGCTGGGGGATCTGGTTTTGACCTGCACCGGTGATCTTAGCCGGAACAGACAGGTGGGCCTGAGCTTGGGCCAGGGCCAGAGCCTGCAAGAAATCCTGCAGGGTATGCGCATGGTAGCAGAGGGGGTGCAGACCACTCAGGCCCTTTATGCTCTGGGGCAGCGGCTGGGGGTGGATTTGCCTATTACCGAGCAGGTGCATCAGATCCTTTACCAGGGCAAGGCCCCGGACCAGGCGGTACAGGAGCTGATGCAAAGGACCCTGAAGCAGGAATAGACAAGGCAGGAATCTGCTCAAGCTTCTTGACAATGTATAAGTTTGGACGTAGGGTTTCCAGAATTATTTTCATTTTCAGCTCATTGTAGAGTAGAAGTGGCAATTTGCGCAGATTTCTGCGGGCCAAGTCCCAAAGGTGTCCCTAACATATCTGAAGACAACTTGAATAAAGGTCCGCTTTCGGCCTTCAGCCTAGCCAGCAGGCTGCAAGCGCCCAGGGCAGTAATTTTCGCATCCTTGGATCTTTTAATTGTTCCACCATAAGGGAGGAAAATATGGAAAAGAAAGACAAGAAGGCAGCAGAGAGCAAGGCCAAGGAATTCAAGGCCAAGGACTTTACCAGCTGTGAGGCCACAGCGCAGATGCTGGACAAGGCCAAGCAGGATGGAGTGGAGACAGCCTTTGACCGCGCAGCCAGCATGAAGGCCTGTCCTATTGGAGCGGATTCCGCCTGTTGTAAGCATTGTTCCATGGGCCCCTGCAGACTGAACGCCAAGGATCCCTATTCCAAGGTAGGTGTCTGCGGAGCGGACATCGACACCATCCAGGCCAGGAACTTCAGCCGCATGGTGGCTTCAGGCGCTGCCGCGCATACAGACCACGGCATGAGCATGCTGGATCTGTTCCGGGAAGTGGTTAAGGGTGACATTACTGATTACAAGATCAAGGATCCAGTCAAGCTGGTGGATGTGGCCCAGTCAGTAGGCATAGAGACCGATGGCCGCAACATCCCGGATATCGCCCTAGAGCTTTATTCCGAGCTGGAGCGCACCTATACCCAGGTGGAAGGGGAGATCCCCTTTATGTCCAGGGTTCCGGAAAAGACCCTGGAGACCTGGCGCAAATACGATCTAGTGCCCAGAGGTGCCATGCGGGAGATCATGGAGCTCATGCACCGCACCCATATGGGAGTGGACCAGGAGCACAAAAACATCTGCAAGCAGTTCAGCAGAACCGCCCTTTCAGATGGCTGGGGCGGCTCCATGGTGGCCACAGAGATCTCGGACATCCTGTTCGGCACCCCTGCTCCAGTGCAGGCCAATGTGAACATGGGCTGCCTGAAGGAGGACATGGTGAACATCATTGTCCATGGTCATGAGCCCAACCTGTTCGAGAGCATGCTGGTCTCTGTGAATGATCCGGCCCTGGTGGAGGCAGCCAAGGAGGCAGGAGCTTCAGGGATCAACATCTGCGGCATGTGTTGTTCCGGCGCAGAGGTCCTTTCCAGGCACGGGGTTCCCCATGCCGGAGACTTCATGTCCACTGAGTCAGTGCTGGTCACTGGGGCTGTGGATGCCATGGCTGTGGACGTACAGTGCATCAAGCAAAGCCTCTCAGCTGTGGCAGAGTGCTACAATTCCTATCTTTTCACCACCAACCCCCGCTGCCATATCGAGGGTGCGGAGCATATAGAGCTGATAGAGCACGAGCCCAGAAAGTGCACCGACGAAGTGGTCATCAAGGCCATCTCCAGGTTTAAGAACCGAACCGCTAAAGTGCAGATTCCGAATATCGTAAACGGCGGCATCCACGGCTTCTCCCACGAGTACATCAAGTACATGCTGGGCGGCAGCTTCCGGGCCTCCTACAAGCCCCTGAACGACAACATCATCAATGGCCGGATCCGGGGCATAGCAGGAGTGGTAGGCTGCACCAACCCCAGGGTCAAGCAGGACTGGGTGCATGTGGAGCTGGTCAAGGAGCTGATCAAGAAGGATGTTTTGGTCCTGCAGACCGGCTGCTCCCAGATCGCCCTGGCCAAGGCCGGGTTGCTGACCCCGGAGGCTGCTCACCTGGCAGGCGACGGTTTGAAAGAGGTCTGCGAGACTGTAGGCATGCCTCCTGTTCTGGGGCTGGGCTCCTGTGTGGACAATAGCCGCATCCTGGTCGCGGCCTCAGAAGTGGTCCGGGAAGGCGGCTTGGGCGAGAGTATCGCTGATTTGCCAGCAGCAGGGGCAGCCCCGGAGTGGATGAGCGAGAAGGCCATCAGCATCGGACAGTATTTTGTGGCCTCAGGTGTGTACACAGTGTTTGGGGTGACCTTCCCCACCACCCAGAATACCAAGTTCCATGACCTGCTCTTCTCCGGCCTGGAGGAAATGGGCATGGGCAAGTGGGGTTTCTCCCCTGATCCCTATGAGATGGCCCAGATGATGGTGGCGCATATAGACAAGAAGAGGAACGCCCTGGGTCTGGACAAGTCCAAGGAGCGGGTCCTCTTTGACATGGCAGCACGCAGGGAGATGGACGCTGCCTAGATCTGGCCAGCCGCTTATAGTTGCAGCAACAGGGCTCCTGCGGGAGCCCTTTTTTGTGGCTGGCTTTTGCGCATGGAAAGCAAACCATAAGAGCAGCGGAGGAGAAGATGGAACAGGAAATGACCCGGGCCAAGCTCTTGTTGGAGGCCCTGCCCTATATCAGGGAGTTCTACGGCAGGACCGTGGTCATCAAGTACGGGGGCCACGCCATGCAGGAAGAGCAGCTGAAAAAGAGCTTTGCCCTGAATGTGGTCCTGCTCAAGTATATCGGGGTCAATCCGGTGATAGTGCACGGCGGGGGGCCCCAGATCGGGCAGATGCTTAAGCAGCTGGGCATAAGCAGCAAATTTGAGCAGGGGCTGCGCATCACTGATCAGGCCACCATGGATGTGGTGGAGATGGTCCTGGTAGGCAGGGTGAACAAGGAGATCGTGAACCTGATCAATCTCAACGGGGGCCGGTCAGTGGGCCTGTCTGGCAAGGACGGAGGCCTGATCCAGGCCAGGAAGATGGAGATGGTGATTTCCAAAACTGACGCCCCACCCGAGATCATTGATCTGGGCCGGGTAGGTGAAGTGGTAAGCATCCAGACCAAACTGATCCGCAGCCTGGAAAAGGAGGGCTTTATCCCGATTATCGCTCCAGTGGGAGTGGATACTGAAGGCCAAACCTATAATATCAATGCAGATGCAGTCGCAGGTTCAGTGGCTGAGGCCTTGGAGGCCAAGAGGCTCATCTTGCTGACAGATGTGCATGGGGTTATGGCTGGGGAGCAGCTGGTTTCCTCCTTGAGCCGGAGGCAGACCCTGGAGATGATCGAGAACAATACCGCCCAGGGAGGGATGATTCCCAAGTTGAAATGTTGCCTGGAGGCCCTGGAAGGAGGGGTGGAAAAGGCACACATCATCGACGGCAGGCTGGAGAACTCCCTGATTCTGGAACTCTTTACCCAGGCCGGGATAGGCACGGAGATTTTAGCCTAGGCACTGGTCCGCACACAGCGTACCAGATGTCCCTGACCCAGGCTACGCAGCCCTGGGCCTTCATTTTTGCAGATCTCCCCAGCCTGGGCGCATCTAGCCTGGAACCTGCAGCCAGGAGGCGGATCCATTAAAGCGGGCACCTCCCCAGAGATGCTTTGCAGTTGGGTTAGCTCCTGGGGCTCCCTGCCGGGCACTGCAGCCAGAAGGGTCTGAGTATAGGGATGCCTGGGATTTTGAAAAATTTCCCGGCTGGGGGCGTACTCCACTATCTGGCCCATGTACATTACCGCTACCTGGTCGCTTAAATACCCCACCAGATTCAAATCGTGGGATATGAACAAATAGCTGAGACCCAACTCCATCTGCAGCTCGCTCAGCAGGTTGATGATCTGGGCCTGGATGGAGACATCCAGGGCAGATACCGGCTCGTCGCAGACGATGAGCTGCGGCTCCACACTCAAGGCCCGGGCAAGATTTATCCTTTGCCTTTGCCCTCCGCTGAACTGATGGGCATAGCCTTGTCGGGCCCCTGAGGGCAGGCCCACCAGCTGCAATAGCTCCTTGATGCGCGCGGGGCGTTTTTTCTTGTCCAACCCTGCTACTCGCAGGCCATCCTCCAGGGTCCTGCCTATGCTCAGCTTGGGATTCAGAGAGCCGTAAGGATCCTGGAACACGATCTGCAGGCTCTTGCGCAAATGCTTTAGCCTGCGCTCCGGCATAAGGGCGATTTCCTGGCCCTGGAAAAGGATGCTGCCCTGGTCAGGGTCCAGGAGCCTGAGTATGAGCTTGGCCAGGGTGGACTTGCCGCAGCCTGATTCCCCCACCAATCCCAGGGTCCTGCCCCGGGGCAGTTGCAGGTCCACATGATCCACAGCCTGGATCCAGCCCTTGGGCCTCTGCATAAAGCCACCCGGGACCGGGAAGTGCTTTGTCAGGGACTTGATCTGCAGGAGGTATTCAGTGTCTTGTTTGCTGTACATGAGCCTATAGCCTGGGAGCATCTTTTGTTGCATGGCGATCTTGATTCAGCACAGGACAGCGGGTGAAGTGCTTGGGGCCGTAGCTGTTCAGCCCGGGCAGTTTTTCGCTGCACTGTGGCTGGGCAGCAAAGCACCTGGGATGGAAGGGACAGCCGCTGGGCTGGTGTGCTGGATCAGGCACAGAGCCAGGTATGGTGAATAGCTTCTGGCCCTTTTTCTCGAATCCTGGCAAGGAGGCCAATAGACCCTGGGTATAGGGATGCCTGGGGTCTTTGAATATGTTCTCTTTAGGACCTTGTTCCACTATCAGGCCAGCGTACATAATGTAGACCCGATCAGCCACACTGTGCACCACTCCCAGATCGTGGGTGATGTAGAGAACGCTCTGGTCCTGCTTCTGGGTCAGGGATTTGAGCAGGCCCAGGATCTGGGCCTGGACAGTAACATCCAGGGCGGTGGTAGGCTCGTCAGCTATCAGCAGATCAGGATTACAGGCCATGGCCATGGCTATGAGTACCCTTTGCCTTTGCCCGCCGCTTAACTGGTGGGGGTAATTCCCCATCCTAGCTTCTGCGTCCTGGATGCCCACTTTGCGCAAGGCCTGGATGCAGGCCTGGTCTAGCTTATGGGGCTGCATCCTTTTGTGGGCCAAGAAGGCCTCTGCCAGTTGTTGGCCAATGCTGAAGACTGGATTCATGGAAGTCAAAGGATCCTGGAAGACCATGCCCACCTGGTCACCCCTTAACATTTGCAGCTGCTTGAGGGACATTTTTAAAACGTCCCTGCCCTGCAGCAGGACTTGCCCCTGGGGAATGAATCCGGGTGGGCAGGGCAGCAAGCCCAGTACGCTCAGGGCGCTTAGGGTCTTGCCGCAGCCTGATTCCCCCACCAGACAGACAGTCTCTCCAGCCTGGATTTCCAGGTCCAGTCCCTGTACAGGCTTGGAAGGGCTCCCCTGACCAGGGAAATAAATGTGCAGGTCCTTGATTTGCAGTAAAGGGGCTGGCATAAGGATTCACTTTTGTTTTTCTCTGCTTCTGCCCCGGATCGTTAGATGGATTCTATTCCTGAAGCTTGGGATTCAGGGCGTCCCGCAGCCCTTCCCCGAAGAGATTGAAGGCCAAAACCACGATCAGGATGCTGCTGCCTGGAATCAGGGTCAGCCAGGGAGCATCGAATATGAACCTCTTGCCTTCGGATAGGATGTTGCCCCAAGTGGCCTGCGGAGGGGGCACCCCAAAACCCAGGAAGCTAAGTCCGGCCTCGGTGAGGATGGCTGTGGCTATGCCGATTGTGGCGGAAACAAATACAGGGGCCAGGGCGTTGGGCAGCATATGCTGCAGGATGATGCGAGCATTGCTTACACCTAAGGCACGGGCGGCTAGAACAAAATCCTGTTCGCGCAGGGAGAGGAATTCTGCGCGAACAAAGCGGGCAGTGCCCATCCAGCTGGTAAGGCCGATGACTATCATGATATTATAGATGCTGGCAGGCAACAAGGCGATCACGGTCAGGATCAGGAAAAAACTGGGGAAGCAGAGCATGATATCCACAAAGCGCATGATCAGGGTATCCACAGCTACCCCTTGCTGGCGCAGGGCATCAAAGTCCAACTTGCCCTGCGCCTTAGCTAGTGTGGTCCAGCTCACGGCCAGGGCAAGCAAAAGGATGGCAGGCAGGGGCTGGGAAAGCCACAGGGACAGGCCAGCTGCCAGGAATAGCCCTGCCTGGAGCATGGCCTGCAGATTGAATAGAGCGTTGCCGAAGTATCCGGCTATACCTCCCAGGCAGATGCCCACAGCCACTGAGATACCCACAGCCACAAATCCCACGGTCAGGGAGACCCAGGCCCCCTGCAGCATACGAGCCAGAACATCCCGGCCCAGCTCATCAGTGCCCAGGATATAGACTCCCAAAGCAGGAGGCTTAGGGTTTTGCAGGCCTTCTTCTGCAGGGCTGGAAAGAGGGGGCAGAAGTTTGTCCTGGAGCCGGACCTGGGCAGGGTCCAGGACAGGATCCGGACCTGAGGTCAAAACCAAGCCCAGCAAGGCCAGGACAAAAAAAAGCAGAAATACTGCCAGGCCGGTCAAAGCCAGGCGGTTTCTTTTGAAGGTGCGCCAGAAATCCGCCAGCAGTGAGTGCTGACCTGCAGCAGGGATATCCTGCACATGGGAGGCATCTATGCTCATTGCCAAGCCAGGGCGGTCTCTGTGCGGGTTACTTTCCAGATATGGATCTGCATATTGACCTGACCCTGATAGGGCACACTCTCCTGTTGCATATGCTCCCAGCACCAGCCCGAGGCCTGCAGCAGATCCCAGAAGGGCCGGGCCACATCCCTTTCAGGGCTACTTAGCCAGATTTGGCCTCCAGGGGCCAAGGTGTGGGCAAACAGCTTTAAAAGAGGCAGAAAGAACCTGCTTTCATAGAGGATATCCGCCCCCCAGATAAAGGAGAAGCTATGCGGCTTGAAAGCTGGCTGTCTCCAGTCCATGAGCACCCAGTGGGCGGGGCTTTTGTTCAGCTTGGCGTTTTGCCTGGCATAGTACAGGGCCTGGGACTCATAATCCAGGCCCAGGACTCTGGCCCCGCAGTCAGCTGCTGCCAGGCTGGTCAAGCCCAGGCCGCAGCCCAGATCCAGGCAGTTTTTGCCCTGAAGGCAGGGCTTTTGTTTCAGGATCCATTTGGCCAGCAGGATGGAGGCGGGCCAGATTTCCACCCAATAGGGCAGCCGCTCATCCTGGTCCAGATCCTGCTCCTCCATTTGCTCCCAGAAGCTCTCCAAGTCCTGGGGCCGGCAACATACGTATCTTTGCTCGGAGATGTTTAGCTCAATATGTTCCATGCAGTGCATAATCTTGATGCTATTTCCTTGTCTGTATCCAGCCCTGAGGGAGATTATACAGCTTAGCCCAAAGCCCTGGACTCTGCAAGGAGTAAGGAACTGTCCCTGGGCTTGACATAGTACAGAAGTAAGGATATAGGTGTACGTCCAGTAAGTAAACGTTGTTTAGCGTCCAGGATTTTGTTTTCAGCCAGAATTTTCAGGGAAGGGAGAAATGGCCAGCAGCAAGAAGGCGTTGGGTCAAAAATTTAACTTTCTGCAGGATATTATGTATAGCAAAGAGTATACAGAAATGCACGAGACAGCCCAAGAGGTGCTGAATGAGGCCCACGAGCTGTTCTATGAGAAAGGCTATGAAAGGGCCTCCATGCGGGAAATCGCAGAAAGGGTGGGTATCAGTAAGGCAGCCATGTACCATCATTTCGCCAATAAGGAGGAGATCCTGTACACCATCTGTCTGCAGGCCGGGGAGATGATCAACGAGAACATGCACAGGGCCATCTCGCGCAACAGGCGCACAGAGATGCCCCTCAAAGAGCAGTTGACCAATATCCTGTTCAAGTATACCTCCAGCTACATCAAGAACAAGAACTTCAATAAGATTTTGCTCTATGACATAGAATCCCTGCCTTTTGAGAAAAAGCGCAGGATATTGGACATGGAAAAGGCCAATGTGCATCAGCTAAGGACGTATCTGCAGGAGCAGATGGATGCAGGCAGGCTCAAGCCCTGCAATCTGACAGTGCTCACTTTTTGCCTTTTTGGTGCAGTGCACTGGCTGTACTTCTGGTACAAGGATGACAAGGCCTTGAGTCTTCGGGACGTGGTGCATCAGATAGTGGATATTCACCTGCAGGGCGTGCTTGCACCAGAGGAGCAGATAGAGTCGGACAGGCAAGGCGGAAGTTAACTGAATATGCTGGTCTGGCCCATTTCGCCAAACGGGCGATCAGTAACGTAAGTTGCTGCCCTAGAATTTGCGCCTACAGGATCCTTGTTCTGCAGACGGGTACTTGGTCTTGCAGGGCCAGATTCTGTCCAGAGAATCCTCAAGAGTTGCCAGAAGGAGCTCAAGCTTGCAAATGCCAGGTCAAGGAGTGTTGAGAGGCATAACCGTCCTGGATCTCTCCAGGCTCTTGCCCGGGCCTTACTGCTCCATGCTTTTGGCTGATCACGGAGCCAGGGTTATAGCAGTGGAGGCTGCAAACCCGGGGGATTTTTTTGTCTCCCAGGTCTATCGCAACAAGGAGCACATCTGTCTAGACCTGAAGTCAGAGGCGGGCCAGAAGGTCTTTATGCAACTGGCTGCCAAGGCAGATGTAGTTTTAGAAGGCTTCCGGCCCGGGGTAGCCAGCAGGCTAGGGGTGGATTACCACTCTGTGCGCAGGATCAATCCAGAGGTGATCTATTGCTCCTTGACTGGTTTTGGTCAAAGTGGATCCGGCAGTGAACAGGCAGGACATGATGTGAACTATCTGGCTGCTTCCGGGGTCCTGGAGCTAGTAGGGGAGGCAAACAGGCAGCCCAGCATTCCAGGGGTGCAGTTTGCCGATCTTGCAGGGGGGCTGAACGCTGC
The DNA here is from genome assembly GCA_051744965.1 of Thermodesulfobacteriota bacterium. Taxonomy (GTDB): domain Bacteria; phylum Desulfobacterota; class Desulfovibrionia; order Desulfovibrionales; family Desulfothermaceae; genus CAZBUB01. Next base: position 31,725 of record JBNJDO010000002.1, read on the forward strand.
GCTGGGGATAATTTTGGCCTTGCTGGAGAAAGAGCGCACAGGAAATGGGCAGCATCTAGACATCTCCATTGCTGACTGCAGCCTGGCCATGTTGCCCTTGGTGCAGCATCTGCAGGACAAGACCGGGTGGGGCCTGCAAAGGGGGGACAATCTGCTCTCCCACAGATATGCCTGCTATAATGTTTATGAGACAGCTGATCAGCGCTACCTGGCCCTGGGTGCATTGGAAGGCAAGTTCTGGGAGAGGCTGTGCAGGCACTTGGGCCTGCAGGAGTACATTGCCTTGCAGTACGATGAAGGGCGCAGGCAGGAGATTATCCAGGCCCTGCGCAGGATATTCAGGCAAAAGGATCTGGCCCAGTGGGAACAGGAGTTGGGGCAGCTGGACATTTGTCTGACCCCGGTGCGCACCTTGCAGGAGGCCTTGCTGGATCCTTTGTTCCAGGAGCGGGGCATGGTCCTGGAGGCTGAGGGCCAGGAGGGCGGCAAGGCCCTGGGGGTTCAGATCAAATTGCAGGCCACCCCAGGGGGAGTACACAGGAATCCACCTGGTTTTGGCCAGGATACTCGAAGCCTGCTGCAGGAGCTGGGCTACACTGCATTGGAAATTGATGAGCTTATAGAGCAGGGTCTGTGCGGCAGGGCCAGCTGCGGCGGATAAGGGGGATTTGGCAGCAATGCTAAGCTGGGAGCAGACCCGGCCAGCCAAGAGGTCTCTAGGCCAGAATTTCCTTCTGGACCCCAACCTGGCCAGGAAGATAGTCTCTTGCCTGCAGGCAGAGGCAGGAGACAGGATTCTGGAGATTGGCCCCGGGCAGGGAGCCTTGACCAGGTTCCTGCTTGAGCTGCCAGCCCAGGTTCTGGCTGTGGAAAAGGATCCCAGTCTGGCCAGGGACCTGAAAGATAGCTTGCCCGGGGTTTCGCTTTTTGTGGCTGATGCCATGAACCTGGATTGGCAGCGGCTAGGCCAGGCCCAAGTGAACAGGCTGATCGGCAATCTGCCCTATAATGTGGCTTCACCTTTGATCTGGGATCTGGTACGCTTTTTCCCTTTTGCCCAGAGAATGGTCTTTACTGTGCAAAAGGAGGTGGCCCTGCGCCTGAGTGCCCCTGCCGGCAACCGCGTCTACGGGGGGTTGGCGGTCTGGGTGCGCAATTTTGCCCGGGTCAAATACGAATTTAGCCTAGGCCCCCAGGTGTTCAGGCCTAGGCCCAAGGTTGATTCCGCAGTTATCTCCCTGCAGCCTCACCCTTCTGATATAGATGCCCCTACCGCCTCAGCCTTGGCCTGGCTGATCAAGATCTGCTTTCAGCAGCGCAGAAAGCAGTTGAAAAATGTATTGAAGAGAGTGGATACTTCTGCTATGCAAGGGAGGTTGCTGGAGCTTGGGGTGGATCCTGCCTGCAGGCCCGAGGTTTTGACCCCAGGGCAGTTTTTGGCCCTGGCCAAGGGTCTGGTCCAGGAAAATTCCCACAGTTCCAGGCCAAATTGCAGATTTGGCCCTAATCAGTCTTGACACGGCTCTTTGTTTAAGTTTAGGGCTAAACCTATATTTTGGCCCGCTCAAATTCCGCCGCCTGCTCTTTTGGGGCGCGAAGGCGTAAAGCAAAAGTTAAGTCGGATGCCTCTGGGCCTGTAGTCTGGGGCTTAGCTGAATCTTGCGCAGCAGGGATCTGCCCTTGCAAGTAGTAACTAGTCCCTGGCCTGGAGTCGTTCTCATGGCCTTGACCTTAATAATCAGCAAAGGAGGAAAGTGATGACAAAAGCAGATCTGGTAGCCAAAATCGCGGAGAAGTCCGAACTGACCAAGGCGGATGCAGAGCGTGCCCTTAATGCCTGCTTGGCTTCTATTGAGGACATTTTGGTCAACGAGGGCAAATTGACCCTGACCGGCTTTGGCACCTTTTCCGTGGAGGAGCGCAAGGAGCGCAAAGGCCGCAACCCCCAGACAGGCTCCGAGATTACCATACCCGCAGCCAAGGTGGTTAAGTTTCGGCCTGGCAAGCTGCTCAAGGAATCTGTGAAGTAGAGCAAGAGGAGGAATCATGTTTCCCCATGAGACCCTGAGCAGTCTGCTACCCTGGGATATCCCTTGGTGGCTGCCAGACCACGCGGTTTTTTTCGGGGTGTTATATGCTGTGCTGGCTACCTTGGGCTTGGGGCTGGGCCTGGTAGTACTCAGATCCCTGGTTCAAACCCTTCAGGAAGACGACAATAAAAGCGGATGATCGCTTTTGGCTGGGACCCCTTTTTGCACAAGCCGAGACAACAGCCTTATTCTATCTTTTGAGAGCTAATTCCTGGCCTTTGCAGACCTTTAAACCCTTTACCCGGACACTCAAGGGCAGGAATGCATGGGCAAGAATTCAATTGGGCCTGCAGATCACAGTTGCAGGCCCAATTTTATCCTTGCATGCTTGTCCTTTACAAGCTACAATGATAGATTATCTTTATTGCATGCCAAGAGGCGAAGCTATCGCCTGCAGCATATCTGAAGCTAAGGAGGTGAGACGCAGTGCCAGGAATTGTTTTGGGAGATCACGATAACTTTGATATTGCCTTGCGAAAGTTCAAGAAACAGTGCGAAAAAGCGGGCATTTTATCAGAGCTGAAAAAAAGGCAGCATTACGAGAAGCCCAGCGTGCAGCGCAAGAAAAAAGAGGCTGCCGCCAAAAAGAGGCTGATGAAGAAAATGCGCAAGTCACGCTACAGCTAAAGTTCTGAGCCTGGAACACAGGCGGTTTTTTCCCTCCTCAGGCCCGGCTGGGCTGCATAATGTGCCCAGACTGGCCTGAGGATCCCCAAGGAGTTGACTGGGCAAAGGCAAGCGGCTCCAGAAAAGCCAGTAGTGTGACATGTTGTATCAAACTAGACATACCGCTAGCAGGGCTTGCCGACAACCTTGTCCTCAGTGGGTACATGACATATCCAAACAGGGTCTGCACAGGCCCGGTATCTTAGTCTGTCCTTCCAGAATCCATACCTATTTGCAAATTGCAGCTCCACCGCTCGAGTTCATTCCAGACCTATATCCCGGGCTGGGTCAAAGACCCCTGATAGGGTGCTTAAACAGGTCAAAAACAAAGTCAATCAGTCTGCCTGGAGGCAGGGAGCAAGAATAAGCGCTATGCAAGCCAGGACACTTCGTCTGCTGGAGTATGAGCGGGTCTTAGACCATCTGGGCCAGAAGACCCTTTCCGAGGCAGGCCGCAGGCACTGTCTGCAACTTGGGCCCCTGATAGATCCAGAGCACCTGCGGCAGGAAAGTGAATTGGCCCGTCAGGCACTGCAGGAATCTGAGCTGCTCCTGGGATCCTTGCAGGAATACCCTGATCTGGAGGGCCTTTTGGATCACCTGGTTCGGGGCAGGGGGTTGGATGAAGATGGTCTGTGGGCGGTGCGCAGGACCCTGGAGGTTGCTGGCAGCAGCAGGCAGAGCCTGGGTAAGCGAGCAATTGGGGATTATCCTGCACTTGAGGAGTTCCTGCGCAGCTGCCCCTGGCCGGAGAAATCCTGGCAGGCCCTGCAGCGCTGTTTGGATCCCAGCGGAGAGATAAAAGATTCCAGTTCTCCTGAGTTGCAAGAGATCAGGGGCCAGGTCCGGAGCATCCAAAAGCAGTGCAGGAGCAGGCTGGAGGAGTATCTGCAGCAAAAAAGCGCCTTGCCTTTTCTACAGGACGACTATCTGACCATCTCAGCTGACAGGTATGTCCTGGCCCTGAAGAGCAATTTCAAGGGCAGACTCTCAGGTATAGTGCACGACTATTCCCAGAGCGGGGAGACTTGCTATTTCGAGCCCTTAGAGCTGGTAGAGCTGAACAATCGGCTGCAGGAGCTGAAATACCAGGAGCAAGAGGCCAAAAGAAGGGTCCTGCGCTATTTGACCTCTATTTTGCTCCAGGAGGGGGAGGCTCTGCAGGGTACCTATGCCTGGCTGGTAGAGCTGGATGTGCTCCGGGCCAAGGTGGCTCTGGCAGCAGACTGCCAAGGCAGGATTCTGGAGCTGGGCGGCCAGCTGGACCTAAGGGGGGTGAGACATCCCCTTTTGGCCCTGGAACAGGGGTTTGTGCAAGAGGTGGATATCTGCTTGCAGGAGGGTCAAAAGGCCCTTTTGGTCAGCGGGGGCAATGCTGGCGGGAAGACGGTTTGCCTGAAAACCTTGGGCCTTAGCTTGCTGATGACCCTAAGTGCTTTGCCTGTGCCAGCCCGGGAGGGCAGCTCCTTGCCCTTTTGCAGGCAAGTGCATGTATTTTTGGGCGACGAGCAGAACCTGCAGCAGAGCCTTAGCACATTCACAGCCCAGATTGAACATTTCCGCCAGGCCTGGGAGGAACTGGATCAGGAAACCTTGGTTCTATTGGACGAATTCGGGGCAGGCACCGATCCCAGTCAAGGCGCAGCCCTGGCCCAGGCAGTGCTGGAGGCTGTCCTGGACCGGGGCTCCTGGCTGGCGGTGGCTACTCACTTCCCTGCCCTTAAGGTCTACGCCCTGAATGATTCCAGGATCAGGCCGGCTTCTGTGCTTTTTGATCCCCAGACCAGGCAGCCCTTGTACAGGCTGGCCTATGACCAGGTGGGGGCCAGCCAGGCCCTGGAGGTGGCCCGGGAACAGGGGTTGCCGGAAGAAATCCTGCAAAGGGCCCAGGAATATCTGCTTTTGCAGGGAGAGGATACCACCAAGCTCCTGGAGCGCTTAAACCAATTGGCGGTGCAAAGGCAACAGGAGCTGCAGGAGCTAGAGCAGGAGAGGATTCGGCTGGCTGAGGAGGAAAAGAAGCTAAGGCGCGAGCTCGAGCAGAAAAAACAGCAGTTAGTGCAGGAAGTTAGCTCCAAGGCCAGGGAGATCGTGAGCAGATGGCAGCAGGAAAAGATAGGCCGCAAGCAGGCCCTGCGAGATTTGGGCAGGCTGAAGTCCAGGCTGCAGGAAGGCAGGGAAGGCAGCCAGGACCCTGCTGCCACCCAAAACATCTGGTCCAGCCTGCAGGAGGGCTTGGGCGTGTATTGCCCTGCCTGGGGCAGAAACGGCCGGGTACTGGAATTGGATGCCAAGAAGAAAAGGGTCAAAGTGGATCTGGGTGGGGTTAACCTCTGGCTCAGGCCCCAGGAGCTGTCCTTGGCCTCAGAGGCTCAAAAACCCCAAAGTGAGCAGCCCAGGCAGGTCCAGGCCAGGCAGGAGTCCGGGCTACATCTTGATCTGCGGGGCAAACGCTCTGAAGAGGCAGAGGCCGAACTGACGCGCTTTTTGGATCAGGCCCTCTTGCAGGGCAGGCAGGAGCTGGAGGTGATCCACGGCAAGGGCACCGGAGCCTTGCGACAGGTGGTGCATGATCTGGCCTCCTCCTTTCCGGGTGTGCAGGGCATTGATCTGGCCCCTGAGGATAGGGGAGGGGATGGAGTAACCATCATCAGGCTGGGGTAAGAGTTGTGTCTGGATCTGACAGGGAGTCCATTGAAGAGATCAAATCCAGGCTGGATCTTTTGGAGCTGGTGGGCAGATATGTGCAGCTGCGCCAGGCAGGTCAGCGCTGGGTGGGTGTCTGTCCATTCCACCAGGAGACCAAGCCCTCCTTGAGCGTGAATCCAGAGCAGGGATTCTTCTACTGCTTCGGCTGCCAGGCCGGAGGGGACGGAATTGATTTCTACTGCCGCATCAACGGCCTGGAATTTGCCGAGGGTCTAAAGGAACTGGCCCAGGAGACCGGGGTCAGGCTGCAAGGGGATAAGGGCAGGAGCTCAGGAGCAAACAGATCCTGGGGCAAGATCTGTCTACAGGCCAATGCCTTGGCCCAGGAGTATTTCAGTGCAGCCCTGCAGTCTGAACAGGGTGCCCAAGCCAGGCAATATCTGCAGCAAAGGGGCGTGAGCCAAGAAATGGTGCAGCGCTTCTCTCTGGGCTGGAGCCCTGGGAAATGGCAGGGGCTCAAAGACTATCTGCAAAGGCACGGCATCTCCCCGGAGCAAGGCCTCCAGGCAGGCCTGCTTTCCAGCAACAGCAGGGGCAGGGTATATGATCGTTTCCGGGATCGGGTGACTTTTCCCATCCAGGATCTGCAGGGCAGGGTCCTGGCCTTTGGGGGGCGAGTGCTGCAGGACCAGGAAAACCAGCCCAAATACCTAAACAGCAGCGAATCTCCGGTATTCAAAAAGGGAGAGCACCTGTACGGGCTCTACCAGGCGCGCCAGAAGGTGACCCAGAGCAAACAGGCCCTGCTGACAGAGGGTTATGCGGATGTGATCTCCATGGTCCAGTACGGATTCGAGAATACCTGCGGGGTCCTGGGCACCGCCCTGACCAAGGAGCAGGTCAAGAGACTTTCTGGCCTGTGCGATACAGTGTACCTGTTGTTCGACGGGGACCGGGCAGGACAGCAGGCAGCCCTGCGCAGCACACAGATGATCCTGGCTGCTGGGCTGAATGCCCAGGTGGCATCCCTGCCTGAGGCCGAGGATGTGGACAGCCTGTTGGGCCAGCATGGGGCCGGAGCCCTGGAGCAGCTTCTACAGAGCGCCCAGGAGGGTCTTGCATTTTGTTTACAGATGATTAGATTTAATTATTCTCCCCAAAGTATAATAAATTGGGCCCGGGATTTCCTGTTGCAGCTTGGGGATCAGGCCCTGCAGGCATTTTACCTGCCCCGACTGGCTGAAGGGTTGGACCTTTCCGAACCTTTGCTCAGGCAAAGCCTGCAGGGCAAGCAGTCGGCGCAACCCAGGACCCAGGAGCAGGGCCAGGGCTTGCAGCTCAAGGCTGGTGCACAGCGGGATAGAGAGCTATTACAATTCGCAGTCTGCTATCCTGAGTACTTGCCAGAGCTGCAAGAGCTGGGACTGCAAGAGTGCCTGCAGACCCAAAGGGCCCAGGATTTTTGGCAAAAGCTAGTGCAATATGGACACGACCAGGTCTATCCTTATCTGGATCAGGCCGAAGGCAATTTTTTCGCCCGGTGTTTGAGCTCCCAGGACAAAGGGGCTGCCCCTCAGCCTGAAGTATGGCAGGATATTCGAGGACTGTTGCTGCGAAGCAGGCGCAGGCAAAAACAGTACAGTCTGCAGCAGGCCCTGCGTACGGCCCAGCAGGAAGGGGATACATTCCGGCTGTCTGAATTGCTGATTGAATACAGCAATCTTTTAAGGGAGGAGGAATGAGCGCAATCAAGGATATTCAGCAGATTAAGTCTTTGATCGCCAAAGGCAAGCAAAGGGGCTACTTGACCTTTGAAGAGCTGAATCAAGCCCTGCCTGCAGAGGTTAACGAGCCGGATCAGATAGAGGAGATCATCACCATTTTCCAGCAGCTGGAGATCTCCATCGTGGACGGCTCCAGCCATAAGAAGATCGAGGTCATGCCCAAGGAGATCTCCTTGGAGTTGGACTCCTCTAGTTCAGATGAAGGAGAAGAGGACAAGACCCAGGAGTTTTCCCGCAGCTCGGATCCGGTGCGCATGTACCTGCATGAAATGGGCCTGGTGCCCCTTCTGGATCGGGAGGGGGAGGTCAAGATTGCCAAGAAGATCGAGGCCGGGGAATTGGAGGTCCTCTACGCCCTGGTGGAGGTCCCGGTGGCCATAGAATACCTGATCAGTGTGGGAGAGGAGCTCAAGAAGGGCAATGTCAAGCTGAAAGACGTGGTCAAGACCATTGAGGAGGACGATCCCACAGAAGAGGAGATGAACCAGCGCCAAAGGGTAATCCATCTCCTGGAGGAGATCCGGCAGATCTATCGCAAGAGGAAGAATATCTACTACAAGTTCAATGACAGCGCCACCCTGGACAGGAGGGTGCGCGGAGTGCAGGACAAGGTCCTGGACTTCAAGGAAGAGATAGTGGATAAGCTGCGGGCCATCAAGCTGGAGAAGAAGCTCATAGACGAGATTATCGAGAACATTGGTGACTATGTGCGGCAGATGAACAACTGCCGCAGGGATTACTCAGCATATATCCTCTCCGTAGGCAAGACCCACCAAGAGATCGAAGAGCTTTTCCGCAGGCTGGACAAGCGGGAAATGAATCCGGTGGTGGCTGCAGATGCCCTAAACATGACTGTGGAGGAGCTCTTCTCCTTCAAGGAGATGCTCATCGGCAAGCTGGAGATCCTGCAGAGGCTGGAAGAAAAATGCTGCCACGACGTCTATGAGTTGGAGGACATCCTCTGGAGGATGCGCAACGGCAACCGCATGGCCCTCAGGGCCAAGCAGGAGTTGATCCGGGCCAACCTGCGCCTGGTGGTGAGTATAGCCAAGAAATACACCAACCGGGGATTGCAATTTTTGGATCTAATCCAGGAGGGCAATATAGGCCTGATGAAGGCGGTGGATAAATTCGAGTATCAGCGGGGATACAAGTTCTCCACCTATGCCACCTGGTGGATCCGCCAGGCCATCACCAGGGCAATTGCGGATCAGGCCCGGACCATACGCATCCCGGTGCATATGATAGAGACCATAAACAAGCTGGTGCGCACCTCCCGCTACCTGGTGCAGGAACTGGGCCGGGATCCTTTGCCAGAGGAAATCGCAGAGCGCATGGACTATCCCCTGGAAAAGGTCAAGAAGGTGCTGCGCATTGCCAAGGAACCAATTTCCCTGGAGACCCCCATCGGAGACGAGGAGGACTCCAGCCTGGGGGACTTTATCGAGGACAAAAGGGCCTTGGCCCCGGCGGAAGAGGTGGTGCACACCAAGCTGGGGGATCAGATCAATCAGATCCTCTCAGAGCTGACCCCCAGGGAGGAGCAGGTCCTGCGCAAGCGCTTCGGAATCGGGGAGAAATCCGATCACACCCTGGAGGAGGTGGGCAAGCTCTTCAACGTGACCAGGGAACGTATCAGGCAGATCGAGGCCAAGGCCTTGCGCAAGCTGAAGCACCCCTCCAGAAGCCAGATACTGCGGTCATACTATGAAGGGTAGAGGTTTTTTGCCCAGAACTGCAGCTGCCTGCTTATTTGCGATTTTGCTGCTGGCCCTGCCCCTGGGTGCTGCCTGGTCCGACACCTGGCAGGCCAGGGTGGATTGGGTCCCGGACGGAGACACCCTGTTTTTGCAAAGCGGGCAGAAGATAAGGCTAAAGGGTATAGATGCGCCAGAAACAGGCGGAGATAAGGACCCAGCCCAGTACTATGCCCGTGAGTCCAGAAAGGGACTATGGTCCTTGGTGCAGGGTACCGAGCTCACCCTGGAGGCAGAGAGCTTGGAGGCTGATAGGTACGGCAGGATTCTGGCCCATGTCTGGCTGCCTGGAGGGAAGTTGTTAAATGAAGAGATGTTGGCCAGGGGACTGGCATTTTATTATCCTCATCCAGGACAGGGGCAAGAAGCAGGGTACTCAGAGCGACTGCTCCAGGCCCAACAACGGGCAATGAACCAGGGGCTTGGATTTTGGCCCAGGATCCTGGAAGGAAAAGAAGCCAGGCAGGAGTATCTAGGCAACAAGAGAAGCAAGAGGTTCCATAGCCTGGATTGTGCATTCGGGCAAAGGATCAGTGAAAAAAACCTGATCCGCTTCTCTGGCCTGCGGGAGGCATTTGAGGCTGGCTTTGCTCCAGGCCGCAAGTGCACCCCCTGGCCTTTGGCTGACTAGAAAGAGATTCACAATCCGCCAGCCTTGTACCCGGCTGCAGGCCAACGGTCTGGGCCAGGCTGGCTTAAAAATAAGGGAGGTGCTATATGCGCATCCTGTTTGTATATCCCAGCTATCCGGATACTTTCTGGAGCTTTAAACATGCCTTGAAATTCATTTCCAAAAAGGCTGCTTTTCCTCCTTTGGGACTGCTCACAGTGGCTTCCATGCTGCCTGAGGGATGGGAAAAGAAGCTGGTGGATCTTAATGTGGAAAAGCTTAAGGACAAAGACATCCTCTGGGCGGATATGGTCTTTATCAGCGCCATGCTGGTGCAGAAGGAAAGCGCCCAAGAGGCTATCTCCAGGTGCAAGTCCCTGGGCAGGAAGGTGGTGGCAGGGGGCCCTGCTTTCGGCGCCCAGCCTGAAGATTTCCCAGAGGTGGATCATTTTGTCCTGGATGAGGCAGAAGTTACCCTGCCGGAATTTTTGCAGGACCTGGAGGCAGGCCAGGCCAAGGGGACCTATACCTCCAAGCAGAGGCCGGACATCACCCAGACTCCTTTGCCCATGTGGTCTTTGATTGATAAGCGCAACTACGCCACCATGCCGGTGCAGTACTCCCGGGGCTGCCCCTTTGACTGCGAGTTCTGCGATATAGTGATCCTAAACGGACGTAAGCCCAGGACCAAGGATCCGCAGCAAATGGTGCAGGAAATGCAAGCCCTCTATGATCAGGGCTGGAAGGGGTCGGTGTTTATTGTGGATGACAACTTCATCGGGAACAAGAAAAATGTGAAGAGCATGCTCCTGGAGCTGATTTCCTGGCAAAAGAGGCATAACTATCCTTATACCCTGCTCACCGAGGCCAGCGTGAACCTGGCAGAGGACCAGGAACTCATGGACCTCATGAGCGCGGCCAACTTCAACAAGGTTTTCTTGGGCCTGGAGACCCCTTGCATGGAGAGCCTGCAGGAGTGCGGCAAGACCCAGAATACAGGCATGGATCTGGTGGAAGCGGTGCGCACCATTCACCAGCACGGAATGCAGGTCATGGCTGGGTTTATAGTGGGCTTTGACAACGACACAGAGAGCATATTCGAGACCCAGATCAAATTCATCCAGCAGATCGGAGTGGTCACCGCCATGGTAGGGCTTTTGGGAGCTATCCCCCACACCAGGCTTTGGCACAGGCTCAAGTCCGAGGGCAGGCTGCTCAATGAGACCAGCGGGGACAACACAGACGGCAGCCTGAACTTTATACCCTGCATGGGCCAGGACAAGCTCCTGGCTGGCTATCAGGAAGTAATCAGCACCATTTATAATCCTAAAGAGTACTACAAAAGGATCCACACCTTTATCCAGAGCTACCAGCCCACAGCCAAGGGCAAGTTCTCCAGGGACGAGCTGCGGGCCCTGCTCAAGAGCATGCTGCGTATCGGGATCTTCTCCAGGAACTGCCTGCGCTACTGGAGGCTGCTCCTCAATACTGCCAGGACCAAGATCAGTGCCCTGCCTGAGGCGATTGAACTGACCATCTATGGATATCATTTCGAACGGGTGGCCAAGGCCTGCCAGAAAAAGCTGCACAGCTGTGCCTCTGAGTTTTCCTCCAGCAGTCAGAAGGCCAATACTTGACCCTAGCCCTCCCTGCCGCCTTTCCGGCAGCAGGGAGGGACCTGCCCAGTGTCGCGTCTCATGAGCTTTATGTTCATTCTTTAGATATTGTTTGTGATTTGCTTGTGGGGAGTGACATGTTGGTCCTTTATCCCGCCTTTCTGACCAGTCTGGCAGCCCTGTCTCTGGCCTGCTCCAGGATCCTGGCCTCCTGGGGCACTTCCCTGTCCTGCATCAGGACCTGGCCCGCACAGATGGTGGTCCGAACGCAATCCCCATTTGCAGAGTAGACCAGATTGGATATCAGATTGTAGTCCGGCACCAGCTGGGGGTGGTTTAGATCCACCAGGATGCAGTCCGCAAGCCAGCCTTCTGCTATTCTTCCTGCCTGCAGGCCGAAGATCTGGGCCCCGGCCAGGGTGGCTGCCTGATATATCTGCTGGGCAGGCATGGTGGTAGGGTCCATGCTTCTGGATTTTGCCCCTAGGGCGGCGATCTTCATCTCCTCCAGCATATCCAGATTGTTATTTGAGGAGCAGCCGTCAGTGCCCAGACCGATGTGCACTCCCCTTTTTAGGAGTTCTGGATAGGGAAAGCTGCCTGAACAGAGCTTGAGGTTGGAAGTGGGGTTGTGTACCACGCTGACCTGGTTCTCAGCCAGAAGATCCATATCCCTTTCCTGCAGCCAGATGCAGTGGCAGGCGCAAAGATGGGGATTCAAAAGGCCCAGCTTGTGCAGGTACTCCACCGGGGTTAGACCGTGCTGCTGCTGGCAGTCCTGGACTTCTTTCTGGGTCTCGCATAGATGCATATGCATGAGCAGTCCTTGCTCCAAGGCCAGATCCCTGGCCTGCAGCAGGGAGCTTTCGCTTACAGAATAAACAGCATGGGGTCCTAAGGCCAGGATAATTCTGGGATCCAGGCTCTGGCTGTATTCCAGAAGCTGCTGGCATTCCTGCCAGCGTCTGGCAGCAGTCTCCGGATCGTTGAAGTCTATGAACACCGAGGACAGGGCAGCGCGCAGGCCCATTTCCTGCACCGCCTGAGCTGTACTGGGCAGATACCAGTACATGTCACTGAAAAAGGTGGTCCCGGTCTTGATCATCTCCAGGCAGGCCAGCTTGGCTCCTATATAGACGTCTTCCTCCTCCAGGCAGGCCTCCAGGGGCCAGATATAGTTGTTCAGCCAGGTGTGCAGCTCCATGTCGTCTGCATAACCCCGCAGCAGACTCATTGCGGCGTGGGTGTGGCAATTGACAAATGAGGGCAAAATTGCCTGGCCTTGGGCCTGGATGACTTGCCTGGCCTGCAGATGGCCCAGATTGGGGCCGATTTTGGCTATTCTGTCCCCTTGAATGTATACATCCTGGATGCTGTGGTCCTGCAGCCTGGCTCCCTGGATCAATAGGCTCATAACTTCCCCTTAGATCTCTGTATTCCTAAAGTTTCTCGCTTAATACTTATTCCGCACTTGGCCTGAGCAGGAAGAGGTCCTGGGGCTTTATAGGGGACAAAAGCCCAAAACTCAAGACCGCAACCAAGGCATGAGCTGTGCCAGCAGCTGTTGCACTCAGAGTTCCTGGGGTTCTATGCGCTAGCTAGGTGTTGTAAACAGTTACGTTTGTATTTCTGAACCCAATTTTGGCTATTGAAAAGAGTTTACTTTGGAGGGGTCATTATACTATATCCTGTATAGCAAGGGCTAAATCTGCGGCGCAATAAGCCCTGCACCGTTTTTACCACGGTATTTTCTAGAAGCGGAGGACTGCATGGCCAAGACAAAATCCACTTTTTTGCAGCTCAAGGAGTCTGAGAGGGAACAAAGGAAAGACCTGATCCTGGATGCCGCAATCAATCTCTTTTCCCAGCGGCCTTTTGCAGAGATAGGCATGCGGGATATAGCCCAGGAGGCGGGGATCTCCCCGGCCTCGATCTATCGCTACTTTTCTAGCAGGGATGCAATCCTGCTGGAGGTGCTGGGCCAGGACATCCAAAACGGGGAGAAGAAGCAATTACAGCGCCTGGAGACAGGGGAGGACAGCATAGAGGAAATCGCCACCGGGATAGTGGACTTTTTCCTGGACCGAGAAGCCACTTTGCAGATGCTCAGCCACTTTATGCTCAAGGACTCAGTGGATCCCGAGCTGCAGGAAAGGTTCGAGGAGACCAAGGCCTATTACCTGCAGCACTTTGACCGGATCATGGTTCGGGCTGGAACGGCGTCTGGGAATGTCAGACTTTTCTCCCAGGCCTTTTTCGCCTCTATCTTAGGGGTTATTCTGGCTTTTAGGGGTCCGGAGGAGAATAGGGAAGAAAACAGGAAGAAATTGCACCGTATGGCCAGATTGGTGGCCACAGTCTTTAAAAATGGGGTGCCTTGCGAAAATTCAGGACTTGAGGTCTAGCCCGGCCAGGGGCTAAGCACAGGGGGTAGCAAAATTCCAGGATAATCGGCCTGGTAAGTACTACCCTTTTTTTTGCATAGGCAGGATCTAAGCAAGGGATGTGCTGTGCAAGTGGCCCGGGGGGAAAAATCAAGGAGCAGGGAAAGGAGATGGCCAAGCAGAAAGTCAAAGGGCACAGGATTAATCCTGGTTGGTGTAAGGGCTGCGGGATCTGCGTGCATTTCTGCCCCAAGCAGGTGCTGGCCCTGGGCGATGATGGGCTGCCCTGGGTGCAGCAACCTGAGGAGTGCATAGGCTGTCGCCTGTGCGAGTACAGGTGCCCGGATCTGGCCATAGAGGTTCTCAAGGAGGAGCAATGAGCAGGGAAATCAGGTTCGTGCAGGGCAACGAGGCCTGTGCTGAGGCAGCCCTTTATGCAGGGCTCAGCTTTTACTCCGGCTACCCCATAACTCCCTCTTCCGAGATCATGGAGCATATGGCCCAGCGGATGCCTGCCCTGGGCAGGAAGTTTTTGCAGATGGAGGACGAGATATCCTCTATTTGTGCTATTATCGGCGCTTCCCTGACCGGGCACAAGGTGATGACCGCCACCAGCGGACCTGGGTTCTCGCTGATGCAGGAAGCCTTAGGCTTTGCGGTCATGGCGGAGATCCCGTGTGTGATCACGGATGTGCAGCGCGGCGGTCCTTCCACAGGATTGCCTACCCACGCCAGCCAGTCTGACATCTACCAGGCCAGATGGGGTGTACATGGGGATCATGCCATTATCGCCCTGACAGCCTCCAATCACCAGGATCTGTTCAGGATCACTGTGGAGGCATTTAATATGGCAGAAACCTATCGCACGCCAGTGATCTTGCTTTTGGACGAGATTGTGGGCCATATGCGGGAAAAACTGCAGATTCCAGGGCCAGGTGAGATTGAGGTGGTCAAGAGGCTGCGCACCTCTGTGCCTGAAGGGGTGGACTTTCATCCCTACCTGCCCAGGGAGGATGGCAGGCTGCCTATGTCAGACTTCGGAGATAAGCACAGGTATAATGTGACTGGGTTATACCATGACATGTGGGGCTTTCCCACCACTGATCCCGGGGTGATCCATGGCCTGATCCACCACCTGATAGACAAGATCGAGAACAATGTGCACCAGGTGACCAGATACAAGGAGTATTTCCTGGCGGATGCGGAATGTGTGCTGGTCTCCTACGGCTGTTCTGCGCGCTCAGCCCTGCACATAGTCAAAAACCGCAGGAATCGTGGGGAGAGATTGGGCCTCTTGGAGCTGCAGACCCTGTGGCCGTTTCCTGTGGATTTGGTGCGGGAGAAGTGCTCTGCCGCGCAGTACATTGTGGTGGTGGAGATGAATATGGGTCAGGTGGTGCATGAGGTGAAAAAGGCTGTGGAACATCCAGAGCGTGTCTTTCTGGCCAACAGGGTGGACGGGGAGTTTATATCCCCCACAGACATCAAAAATATCCTGCGCCTGATCAGGGGCAGAGGGGTTTAGGCATGGGAGTACAGGACTATATTCGCAGCAGGTTTTTTCCGCACATCTGGTGCGCTGGATGCGGCCACGGCACTGTGTTGAACTCCCTGCTTCGGGCAGTGGAAGATCTGGGGCTGGCTAAGAGGGATATAGTCATGGTCTCAGGCATTGGCTGCTCCTCCAGGATCTCCGGGTACGTGGATTTTCATTCCCTGCATACCCTGCACGGCAGGGCTTTGGCCTTTGCCACCGGAGTCAAGATGAGCAAGCCTGAGCTGACTGTGCTAGCCCCTATGGGGGACGGAGACGCCCTGGCCATTGGAGGCAATCATTTTATCCATGCCTGCCGCAGGAATATAGACATGACCGCGATTGTGATGAACAACCGCATCTACGGCATGACCGGCGGGCAGTACTCTCCGCTTTCCGGGCCTGGGGTTATGGCCAGCACTGCGCCTCAGAAGACCATAGACCCTGCTTTTGACGTGGTGCAGCTGTCCCTGTCAGCAGGGGCCTCTTTTGTGGCCAGGGCTACTAGCTACCATGTCCTGGAGCTGCAGAAGCTGCTCAAACAAAGCATAGAGCACAAGGGGTTTTCTGTGCTGGAGGTTTTATCCCCCTGCCCCACCCAGTTTGGCCGCAAGAACCAGCAAGGGGATGCGGTGCAGATGCTGGACTGGCTGCAAGAGAATACCACTCGGCAGGGTTCCCAGGCCAAGCAGGACAATCCTGAGCTTTTGGAGCGGGGAATCTTTATCCAGGAACAAAGGCCTGAGTACTGCGAGCAGTACCAGCAACTAGTGGACCAGGCCCAGGAAGGGTGAGCAGCATGGAAAGATGTAGACTGGTTTTTTCCGGCTCAGGGGGACAAGGGGTGATCACCGCAGCCATTATCCTGGCTGAGGCTGCAGTACTCCATGACGGGCTGAACGCGGTCCAGTCCCAGTCTTACGGGGCTGCGGCCAGGGGCGGGGTAACCCGCTCGGATGTGATCATTTCGGATACTGAGATAAACTTTCCCAAAGTGAATCAGCCCAATGTCTTGGTCTGTCTGACCCAAGAGTCCTACAACAAGTTCTACAGTATCATCAGGCCAGGAGGGCTTTTGCTTTTGGACTCCGATTTGGTGGAGCCCAGAATGCAGGCGGATGCCAGGCTGTTCAGCCTGCCCCTGCACAAGTCAGTGCAAAAGGAGATCGGCAAGAGCGTGGTTTTGAATATCTGCATGCTGGGCGCCCTATTGGGCCTGAATCCTGTGGTCCGGCTGGAATCTGTGCTGGAGGTGCTGAAGCAAAGGGTGCCGGAGCGCTTTGTACAGATGAACCAAAAGGCCTTGGAGCTGGGTCAGGACCTGGCCAGTAAGGCCGGGCAGCCAGAGGGCCGTGTCCGGGATTATTCAGGATAGCCATTGATCCTGCGGATTTCCAGGCGCATATGCTGCTTGCAATGCTTTGCTTAAAGTCCTGGCAAGGGGCTGTAATGCTCCTGCCAGAGACTTGAATATTCTTTTTTCTGCTGCTTCCAGGTCTCATCCGACCAGCCCAGCTCCTGCCTGCAGATCTCCTTGATCCCTGGCAGAAATTCCCGCCCCCCAGCAGGGCAGAGTATGCCCATCCGGCTGCGTCGCAGCATTAGATCCTGCAGCCTGCAGACAGCCTCCTGCCTGGCTGCCCAGCGCAGCTCTGCCCAAAAGGGGCCCCCGGCATAGATGGGCCTTAGCTCCTCTCCAGGACTGTGCTCCAGGAAGCAGGCTGCATCCAGCCTGTATCTGCCCAGCAGGTAATCCAGCTGCCTGGGGGAGAGCCCATAGCTCTGCCTGGGCCGCCAGGCCAATAGGGAGAAGATGCGCTGTTTGCGTTTTAAGCTAAGGGGGCCCAGGTAGGGCTTAGCCGCAGCCAGGCAGTCCAATGCAATTAGTCTAAAAGTGGTCAGCTTGCCTCCGCTGACAGTGATCAGGCCCTGGTCAACCCATATGCTATGTCTGCGGGATTCCCTGGAAGGGGAGGCATGCCTGCCGCTGGAAACCACTGGTCTTATCCCTGCGAAGGTACTGATCACTTCCTGGCCATCCAAACCCAGAGCAGGGAAGAGATCTTGAACCCAATGCAGGAGGTAGTTGATCTCAGACTTGGTGATGTGCGGAACATTTTGCAGGCCCTGGTCGTGGTCCAAATCTGTAGTGCCTACAATGGTCCTGCCCTGGAATGGAAAGGCAAATACCGGCCTTTTATCCCTGGGATGGGCAGAGATTACTGCGCTCTTCACCGGCAAAGCGCTGCTGGGAAATACAACATGGCTGCCCCTTAAGGGCCGTAGCAAAAGCTTCCTTCCAGCCTGGTGGGCTAGTGTTTCTGACCAGGCACCGCAAGCGTTGACAACCACCTTGGCCCTGATGTGCAGCTGATCCCCCTGGAGCATGTCCCGGGCCAGGACTCCGCAAACCCTGCCCTTTTGCCACAAAAGGTCCAGGGCCGGGGCATAATTTAGGACCAGGGCTCCATCTGCCAAGGCCTCCTGCAGTACAGCCAGAACCAGCCTGGAGTCATCGGTTAGTGCGTCCTGGAAAGTGTATCCTCCTTGCAGACGGTTTTGCCTTAACCCAGGGGCTAGCTCTAGGCTGGAGGTTCTGTCTATCTTGCTATGCTTCCACTTCCAGGCCAAGGCATCGTACAGACCCAGACCCAAGCGCATAAAGGCTCTGGAGGCAGGATTTTTGCTGTATATAGGAAGCAAGAAAGGAAATGGACTGACTAGCCCCGGGGCTTGGGCCAGGATGGCCTGGCGCTGACGAACTGCATCCAGGGTCAAGCCAATATCCCCCTGGCGCAGGTAGCGCAACCCGCCGTGGACCATCTTGGAGGACCAGCTGGAAGTGCCCCAGGCCAGGTCGTTCTTTTCCACAAGCCCGGCCCTAAGGCCCAGACTAACAGCTTCCCTGAGCACTCCAGCGCCAGTGATACCGCCTCCCACCACCAGCAGGTCCAGCTTGCGACCCAGGCCCTGTCTGGCCTCTTCCCTGCTGTATCCGGCCCACATGCCTTCAAGGCTCCAGGAGCTTGCCCGGATTCATCAGCCCTTGGGGGTCCAGCTGGGCACAGAGGGAACGCAGCAGCTCCAGGCCCAGAGCCCCTTTTTCCTGTTGCAAGTATGGGACATGGTCCAGGCCTACTCCATGGTGGTGGCTGATAGTGGCCTGATGAGCCAGGATGCACTCGCTGGCTGCCTTTTTCAGTTTCTGCCAGCGCTGCAGGGTCTCCTGCAGGCTGGGGGCCACCCTAAAGATATAGGTGCAGTAGATACTGCAGCCAGTGGGATAGAAATGGGAGAGGTGGGAAAAGGCATAGACCTTTTCCCCTTCTTCCTCCAGGGCCTGGACCAGGCTGTCCTCCAGGGCCTGCATCAGGCCTGGCACCTGCTTCCAAGTGGTGGCGGTCTCCAGGGTGTCCACTGCGTAGCCCTCCTGCCAGAGGCTGTTGCGCAGGTAGGGGGCCCGGAATCTGTGTTTGGCCCAGGCTCTGCCTGAGCCGTACAAGGGTTTGGCCCCGAAGCGCCTCAGGATGGAGCCTGCCCTGCGCTTGCCCTGGCTGACCTGGGAGGGGGAGCCGCAGAAGCCTGCCAGGAGCATGCAGGCCTGCTCAGGCATGCCCAGCAGACGCAGGTAGCCTGAGAGCAGGCTGCGTACTCCGGACTTGCCTGAGAGCAGGATATTGGTTCTGGTCTCCCTGGCATTGCTCAGGCGCAGCATGCTCAAGGAGCCTTTCTCCTGCACTAGCTCCTGTATTGCCTGCAGACCCTGCTGGAAGTCCGGCAGGATAAAGCCCTGGAACTTTTCCTGCTCAGGCAGGGGGCTGAGTCGGACCCAGGCCTGGGAGAGCAGGCCCAGTCTGCCCTCTGAGCCCAGGACGAGCTGGCGCAGGTCAGGACCTGCTGCAGAGGCTGGAATGCTGGGAATTTGCAGCTCTCCTGCCGGGGCCTGCAGGGTTCCGCCCTGGAAGATGTTCTCGATCCTGCCGTAGCCCAGGGACTGCTGCCCAGAGGACCTGGTGCTGATCCAGCCGCCCAGGCTGGAGAATTCAAAGGACTGGGGAAAATGGCCCAGGGTAAAGCCTTTGCTGCGCAAGGCCTGTTCCAGATCTGGGCCCAAGATGCCGGGCTGGAATTTGGCTAGGCGATTGTCCGGTTCTAGATCCAGGAGCCGGTTCATCCTGGCCAGGGAGACTGTGAGCACCGGCCGCACCTCCTGCAGGGGGTTGATGTGGCCTAAAACGCTGGTGCCCCCGCCGTAAGGAATAAGCTGGAGATTTTGCTCCCTAGCCAGGTTTATCAGTTCCTGCAGCTGCCCTTCTGTATCTGGATAGGCCACAGCATCCGGGAAGGAGTCCACCTCCCCGAAGCGCAGTTGGGCCCAGTCCGGCAGGCTCTGGCCCCTGGCGTGCAGGAGCCTGTTCCAAGGCTTTGCATCCAGAAGGGGATGCTCAGGCGCTATGGATTCAGGGATTTTTTCCAGGACCCGGCTAAGCAGGGCACTGGGCTTGGAGACTCCAGGTCCCAGCTCCTGGGCCAGGGTGTTTTTGATTTCCGGATTAAGGGGCAGCTGCACATTCTCCAGGCCCCAGCCGTTCCAGCGCAGATCTGATTTGTCCACCACTTCTGCATCCTTTTATTTGGATTTTTTCCTGCGCCTTTTCCTGCCCCTGCCAGGGGCTGGATTGGTGCCTTTCTTGGACTGGAGCTCCTTGAGGCGCTTGCGCAGGCTGCAGACCGGACAGGGTTGGCTATAGGCAGGTTCCCCGCAGTTCTGGCACTCTTGGAAGCCTTCCTGCATCTGCAGCTCTTTGGGCTTGCGCAGGTAGGAGTACAAAAAGCCCCTCTTAGTCCCGGGCATCCTGTCCTCCAGGAGATCCAGGGCTTCTTTGAAGTAATGGCTGGTAGCCCCCTTGGACATTGGACAGCCGGCCTGGGCAGGCTTGATACCCTGCAGCTCGCAGAAGGCCAAAATCTCTTTGATTTCCAGTCGGTACAACGGCTTGATTTTGGCTGGAATTCTAGGATGGGGAGAAGGCAGGCCAGGGGATTGGCGGCGCACAAACTCCTGTCTATCTCCCAGGAGGTTGCCCAGGAGCCGGCTGGCCTCGTCGTCCAGGTTGTGTCCGGTGGCCAGCCAGGAATAGCCTTCCCTGGCAGCCAGGTGATTCAAAAGTTGCCTTTTCAGCCTACCGCATATTGAACAGATCTTTTCAGGCAGTAAGGCCTGGATTTCAGGCAGGCTGAAGCCGAATTCCTGGAGCAGACTGTAATGGCTGTACTCAAGACCCCGCTGTTCGGCAAACTCCTGCACAGCCTGGCTGGAGGCCAGGGAGAACTCCCCCAGGCCCAGATCTAAATGGATGCCACGGGTGTGGAGGCCTAGATCCTGGAGCACTGCCCACAGGGCCAGGGAGTCCTTGCCTCCGGAGACCGCCACCAGAATCGGAGTATCCTGGTTTGGTCCGTATTTCTTTAAGGCTTTTTGTACTGCATTCTGGAAGAAATGCTGGAAACAGGGCTCGCAGAACCTGGCATTGTGTGAGGGCAGGGAGACCAAAGCCCTGGATCTGCATCTGGTGCATTTGGACTGGGGCGGCAATTGGGGCAGCTCGCTTGGGGACATATGTTCAATCTCTAGGCTAATCTTCTGGTTCTTTCTCCTGCAGCAAAGGCTCCAAAAGGTCAACAGGAACCTGCAGGCTCCTGGTTAGGATGTTCAGCAAGGTATGGCTCACAGCCGTGGGGGACATGGGGGTGATCCTGGGCTGCTCCAGATCCCCGGAAACTCGGATGGGCACCACCACTAGATTGCCCCCCAGGATAGAGGAGAGAACCGGTATCTTTTTAACCAGTCTGTCCAATGTTTTCAAGGGTGCCACCAGGAAGAACATCTCCAAGGTGTCCTTATCCAGGTCTACATCCCCGCTGAAGGCCATTTCCAGGGTCTCTCCATTTAGCAGACCCTTTTTGATCTGCAGGTTTTCTTCTTCCAGCCCGGCCTGGATTTCAATTCTGTTATAGGCCAGGCCTTGCTGCTCCAGATCAATATTGGTGCCGAAAAAGACCTCTGTAGTGTTCAAGATGGAAATGAGCTGGGTCAAAAGCTGCATGCGATGGATCTTTCCTTCCTGGGCAATGAAGTCCAGTTCTCCCTGCAGGGCTTTGCGCAGTCCGGCCAGTTCCTTAGCCCGGGAGTCAAGCCCTGCCTGCAGCTGCATCTCCCCCTCCAATCTGGTGTCCTTAAGGCCCAGACAATTCAGGACATTGGCCAGCTCCAAGCCTTTTCCCTTTAGATCCAGATCCAGGGCATAATCATTACTTTCCTGCTGGGAGAGATTGCCCTGCAGCATGATACCGCATAGGCCTGCATTTTGAAGCTTCAGCTGTACAGACCCTGGCTTGAGGCGGTAGTCCACCAGCAGGGGTTTTAGGGTATATTCCTGCAGGATCAGCTCTTGCAGCCTGATTTTGATCAGGCCCTGTAGATATTGCTTAAGCTCTTGGCTGGCCCTGGATTGTCCTTGTTCTGCCCAGATGGGCTCTAAGGCCTGCTTCCATTGGGGCCAATGGAGTTGCTCCCCCTGGATCTCCAGCTCCAGGATATCCCCTCTGCCCGGGGCCAGATGACCCTGCAGCTGCAGGGAATCCTGCAAAAATTCCAGCTGGCCGCTTTCCAGCTGCAGTAAGCCGTCCTGTTCCTGCAGCTGCAGTCTGGGGATCCTAACAACTTGGGCAGTGCCTGGCAGCGGCAGGTTAAGTCCCTGGATCTGCAGATTGCCCCTAGCCTTTTCCAGGGCCGGGTCAGACTGCAGCAAGGAGAGCTGCAGCTCTCCTTGCAGGCCACCCTGCAGGATCCTGTTTTGCACAAGCACTCCATCCAGGCTGGCCCCCTGTAGATGGCCCTGGAATTCTAGCTCAAGTCGGTTTTGTTTTCTGGAGAGTCTGCATTCAGCCTGGGAGTATTGATCCTTGATCCAGGTGGAGAACATGAATTCCCGGGGGTTGTTCTTGCTTATCTCGATTTTTAAATCCTCTTGCTGTGGCCCCAGCAAGTCTGCCTCCAGGCTAAAGGGGCCTTTAGGCTGCAGTTGCAGTCTGGCTGAGGAAACCTGCAAAGGGCCTTGCAGCTGGAGCTCCTTGGGCAGCTCCAGGCGTTGGGAAAAGAAATGCAGGCCCTGGCTGCTGACAGCGCCCTTCAGCTGCAGATCAAGGAAGCTAAGCTGCTGCAGGGAGCCCTGCAGGCTGCCCTGTAGCTGCAAGGCGCTGTCCCCGCAGAGTACTCTGGAATCTTGAATCTGCATGGCTTCAGGCCCCAAGTCAAAGCTGGCAGCAGAGACCTGGATTGCCCAGGGCACTTGCTCGGAGCGCGCCAGCAGGTCCTTGGCCCTGCCCTGGGCGTGGTAATCCCAATCTCGGGGTTCTTGCAGCGGGCCCTGCAGGTTTAGCTCCTGCAGCTTGATCCTGCCTTGGGAGATCTCCCATTCAGGCAGTTCTGCTGCTGCCCACTCCTGCTCTCGCAGCCAGGGCATGAGCTCCTGCAGCTCCAGTTGCATGCCTTGGGACTGCAGCTCAAATTCTGGCTTTTCCGGCCAGTTGACATGCATTTGTTGCAGCTTGGCCTGGGATGAGCCCCAAAAGAGTTCTATGTCTTGCAGGCTGATGGACTGCTCCTGATAGTTGAATTTACCGCCTCGAATATTCACCGGCAGGGGCAGTCTGGAGTATTCTCCCTGCAGTCTGAAATCCCTGGCCTGGATTTGGACTTGCATGGGGTCCTGCTTGTGCCTTTTGTGCAGCCCAAGCCTGGCCCTGCCCTGGCCCTGGATATTCTGCATGCGATCCAGCTCCTGCTGCAGGGTCTGGGAAGGCAAATATTTCCTGAGGATCCGGGGCAGCTTGGCTAGGTCCGCCTCTATCTCGGTCTGCAGCTTAAAGGGCCTGATCTCGGAGTTCAGACCCAATTCCAGATCCCCGTCCAGGGCTCTGGAGCCCATGGCAGACGCCTGCAATTCCCTGCCCAGCAGGGTTTTGTCCTGCAAGGAAAATTTGCCTGAGGCCTGCTCCAGTTCCAGATCAGCCTCTTGTATTCTGACCTGGCCTGCTTGCAGTTCACTTTGCACTTTTAGGCTGGACAGGAGCTGCTCCTGGGTCTGGCCCCTGGCCCTGGCTCTAGCCTGGGGTATACGCCCCTGGCGCAGGATCCTGAAGATATGCCCCAGGACTTCATTGTCAGGCCAAAGGCCCAGGCAAACCTGGCGCAAGTATGCCACATCCTGCAGGCCGCCCTGGAGGTCAAAGCCAAATTCCTGGTTTTCTGTCTGCCAAAATGCGCTGCCTGAGAGCCGCAGATCCGGCTGGGGCAAAAGCATGGACTGTAGCTCCAGCCTGGCTTGTCTGTCCTGCCAGCTCCATCCGGCCTGGACATTTATATCCTGGAGCTCGGGGCTGGAGTCAGGCCCCAGCAGCGCGGCCTGCAGCGCCTTAACCTGCAGCTGGCCCTGGGCATCCTGCAGGCCCTGGAATTGGAAATCCAGATCCAGCTTTGAGGCCTGCAGGCTTTGCAGCATCTGCAGTTCCCCAAGCTCCAGGGGCAAGTCCGGCAAATGCAAATCCAGGCCCTGCAGGCTGAGGTGGCCTTCTGCCTTTAAGCCAACTGTCTTTAGCTGTAGATCCAGGCCCAGCTCTTGCCAGAAAGGGCCCTGGGTGGTTAATTGCAGCTGCAGGGTCCTTTCCAGGCTAGCCTGCAGCTGCAGGTTCTCCAGACTGTATCCAGGTCCGCTTTTGGTCAACAGATCCACCCGACCCTGGTCAAGCTCTATCTCCAGCCCCCTGGGCAGCAGCTGCAGATAGTTTTGCAGTGTGTCCTCTGCCAGATCTTCCTGCAGATCTTGATCTTCAGGCCAGGGCAGGCTAAGCCTGGGCTCCTGCAGCACTAATTTCCGCAGGCCAAGCCTGCCCTGGAACAGTTCCCAGGCATTCAGCTCTAGCCTGGCTTGGGGCAGGCTTAGCTGCAGCTCCTGCTGGGGCAGGTCCAGACTGGTCTGCTCTAGTTCCAGGACAGGCCCTGGTCTGTAGGAGAGCTGCACAGAACCGATATCCAGAGTGTAGCCCAGATCTGAATGGATCCTTTCCTGCAGGGCTTCCCTGAGCTGCTGGGCTTCCAGGAGTGCAGGCAGGACCAGGAGCAGAAAAAGGCCCAGGTAGCAGGCCAGGGCTAAAGCCTGGGCCAGGCAGATGCTTATCCAGCGCAGCCAAGTGGGCATTATGAACTTTTCCTGTGGCTTAGGGTCAGTGGCATAGATTTTCCTTTACAAGTCCTTAGGAGATGTTCAAAAGTAATGGACTGCATTCAAGATACAAAAAGCTGCCGCAGCTGTCATCAGCTTGAGGACCTAATGCCTAAGACTGGCTAGCTTTATCAATTCAAAAGGAGAAAACAGATGCTTAAGTATACTGCCGGCTTGATTCTGGCCCTGGTATTGTCCCTGCCGGGTCCTCTGCAAGGGGCTGAGGATTATCTGCAGCATTTCCAGTCCAGGGTCAGCGAGTTCAGTTTGGACAACGGCATGCGCTTTCTGGTGCTGGAAAGGGAGCAGGCCCCGGTGGTCAGCTTTGTAAGCCTGGTTAATGTGGGCAGCAAGCATGAGCCTACAGGTAAGACAGGACTGGCCCATTTATTGGAGCATATGGCTTTCAAGGGCACCCGGGAGATTGGCAGCCAAGACTGGGAAGAAGAGAAGGGGCTGCTGCAGCGCCTGGACCAGGCATATGCCAGTTGGCAGCAGGCCATGCAGGAGCATGGGCCAGATGCAGAGCAGGCCCGAGAAGAGGAATTCAAGTTCCGCAAGCTGCAGGAGGAGGCAGCTGAACTGGCGGACTCCAACGAGTTCAGCAGGATAATTGAGCAGCACGGTGGACAGGATCTGAACGCCGGCACGTCCAAGGACTATACCATGTACCATTGCAGCCTGCCTGCGAACAAGGCCGAGCTATGGTTCAGCCTGGAGGCGGACAGACTGCAGGATCCTGTCTGGCGGGATTTCTATCGGGAGAAGGAAGTTGTTATGGAGGAAAGAAGGAGCAGGGTGGAGTCCAATCCCAGGGGCCGCCTGTTAGAAAATCTCCTGGCCCAGGCCTATCTGGCCCATCCCTACCGGCATCCTGTGCTGGGCTGGAAAGGGGATTTTCAAAGTATCCAGAAAAGCGACCTGGACGAGTTCCACCAGAGATTCTATCAGGCCAGGAACATTACCGTGGTAGTGGCCGGGGATGTGGATCCGGATCAGATCCAGGAATGGGCCAGGCAATATTTCTCTGATCTGCAGCCAGGGGAGTCTTTGCAGGACAGAACCACAAAGGAGCCTGAGCAAAAAGGCAAAAGGGAGTTCAGGCAAGAAGAGGAGCATGAGCCTGTTTTGGTTCGGGCCTATAAGACAGTGGACAGGCAGCACCCTGACTATCCAGCCCTGCAGATTCTGGCCCATATCCTGAGCCAGGGTCGTACCTCCAGGCTGCACGTCTCCCTGGTCCAGGAGCAGTCCCTGGCCCAGAATATCTTTGCCCTGCAGGGCTATCCCGGAAATGTGGATCAGGCCTTGTTCTTGCTCTATGCCCTGCCAGCCCATGAGGTGCAAACCAGGGATCTTATCCAGGCCCTGGATAAGGAGCTGGAAAAGATCCGGCAGGAGGGAGTAACTAAACAGGAGCTGCAAAGGGCCAAGACCAATCTGCGCGCGGATCTGGTGCGCAGCCTGGATTCCAATCTGGGCTTGGCCAAATCCTTGGCCAAGGCCCAGGCCCTGCACGGCGATTGGCGTCTGGTATTTACCAGGTTAAAGGCCCTGCAGGAGGTGGATGCAAAGCAGGTCAAGGAGGCGGCTGAGAAGTATCTGCAGGAACAAAAAAGCACCCAGGGCAGGATCGTGTCCCTTGAGGATAAGGAGGAATAGATGCCTATTCAGCTGGATCGCTACAAGTATTTGCTCTTACTGGGCTTGAGTGCGTTTATTCTTTTTAGTTCAGGCTGCGGGCCCCAAGCAAAGACTTCAGGGCCGCAGGAGCTGGAGTTCAGCCAAGGGATTTCCTGGCCGGAATACCGGATGCAAACCCTGGAGCTGGACAATGGTATGCAGATCTTTCTGATTCCCAATCCAGAGCTGCCTTTGATAAGCCTGCACCTGCAGGCCAGATTCGGAAAATTCCAGATCCCTGAGGGTCTGGAAGGTCTAGAGCAGGTCTGGGCAGAGGTCCTGCAAAGCGGCGGCTCCAAGGAGCATCCTGAACAGGAGCTAAGCCGGATCTTGGAGGATCGGGCCGCTCAGCTGGATGTGCAGGCCGATACCCAGGTGATGCGGATAGAGCTGAACGTGCTCAAAAAGGATTTCCAGGATCTCTTGCCTGTTTTAAAGGATCTAATTGAAAATCCCCTTTTTCCTGAAAACAGGATCCAGTTGGCCAAGAGACAACTCAAAGGGCAAATTTCCCGCAGAAACGACGATCAGAACGAGATAGCCTTCAGGAAGTTCAAGCAGCTGATCTACGGCCAGGATTCTGTATACGCCAGGGTGCCGGAGTTGGAGACCGTGGACAGGATTAGCAGGGATGATCTATTGCAGCTGCACTCCCAGGTCTTCCAGGGAGCCAATCTGCGGGTGGGCCTGGAGGGGGATTTTGAGGCAGAAGAAATCCAGGGACTTTTGCAAAAAGAGCTAGGCACTATTGATAAGGGGCAGCTAACAGAGCTGGATTTCCCAAAGGTGGATTATGAGTATGCCAAGAGTTTGAACCTGGTGCATAAGCCGGATGTGAATCAGAGCTTCATTTTGCTGGGCCATATCGGGGATTATAGGCAGAACCCGGATTATGCAACCCTGCAGGTTTTAAACGAGGTCTTAAGCGGCGGCTTTTCCGGCAGGCTGTTCCGCAATCTGCGCTCCAGACAGGGCCTGGCCTATTCTGTTTTCGGCCGCTATGGCTGCGAATACTTCTATCCAGGGATGTTCTTTGTGGGGCTGCAGACCAAGAGTGAGCGCACAGCAGAAGCCATCCAGAAGGCCAAGGCTGAGCTAAGCAGGTTGCAGGAAGAGGGTGTAAAACAGGATGAGCTGGAGCAAGCCAAGGATAGGTTCTTGAATTCATTGGTGTTTCGCTATGATGATCCGGAGAAGGTGCTCAAGAGGAAGATGCACTATGCCTACCGGGGTATGGATCTGGATTCCTTCAATCAGCTGTCCAGGGAAATAAGCCAGGTAACTGCTGCAGAGGTAGAGAAGGTGGCCAGGGAGTACCTGCACCCTGAAAAGCTGCAGGTGCTGGTGGTGGGCAACAAGGGCCAGGTTTTGGATCAGCTTGAGGAGCTGGGAGAGGTCCGGGAGCTGGAGCTGGACTAGGCAGCATATCCTGGCCTGGATGCAAAGCTTTAAGACCAGGGTTGACAGCCTGTCTGGGATCAGCAGCTGTCAGCTTTGAACCTTCTGCTGACAATATCCAGGAGCGGGGACCGGGATGATGGGACCTAAGCCGAGTCAAGCCCATAAAAGCTTCGTTGTAGCGCTAAGCCTGCATTAAAAGGGATGAGCATAATAAATACTTGACACCGTGGGATAAGGATCCCTGAATGCTTACATGCCTACTGCCTCAGCTGCAGCCCTCTTCCTGCAGCAGCTCTCTAGCCTGGCGGCTGAAATAGGGATGGTCTGAATGGGCTGCCTGCTGCAGCAGCTCCAAGGCCTGCTCCTTTTTTTTGCCCTGCTTTAGCAGCAGCTTGCCCATATAGAAATTCAGCTCCGGCCTGTGCTCGGCATCCTGGGGCATGATGCGCGCTGCCTCCTGGTAGTAATCCAGGGCCTTATCCAGGTCCTTGCCTGCAACCGCAGGCAAGACTTCCCAGTATCTGCCCAGGGCTAGGATAGGGATGCCGTGCTTATAGGTCTTGTTCAGCTCATAGGCCTTCTCCAGGTGCTCCCTGGCCTTTTTCCTGAGGCCTTTGACAGCTGCGGTGACTATGCTGACCCCCTCAGAATAGACTCCGATACACAGACCATAATAGAAATGCCCCTGTACTGCTTGGGAATTGAGCTGGATGGCCTTTTGGGCATGCTCCATACCTTTTTCCCCATATTTAACGCAGAGGTCTTCCCAGTCCAGGGGTCTGCTGCGCTCTGCTATTCTTCCTGCGAAGTAATAGGCCCGGGCAGCCTTCCAGTGGGCCTGGTAGCTGTCAGGATGCAGTACAGGGGCATGCTTGTAGAGCTCAAAGGCCAGCTGATACTCCAGAAAGCTTTGCTTCTCAGCCAAGCTGTCCGCAAGCTGCAGGATTTTGGGCTCTTGCGATGCGGAATGGGCTGCTGCCTGGGGCAGGGGTCCCAAAAACAAGCATATGGCAAGTATACAGATCAAGATCTTGGGCATGTAGGCCAATCCATTTTTTTATGTTCCATGTTTGCATGGAGTTGTTTGAATTCAGGCTTTGCTTTCAACCAAACTAAAGGGCTGATTATCAGGGGGCTTTCAAGCTTAGCATGTTTAAGCTTGCAGCCTTTTTAAGAGTAAACAACACGAATTTTCACTAAGCATAAAGGATAATAACTAAGAAATAAATATTTCTTGGAGGCTGATACTCTTATTCATTAACTTGGTGTTTTTCCTTGCTTTTAGTTTATGTTTATGCCTGAGAAGCCAGATGAGTCCTTCTGCTTAGGCAGCAGGAAATTTTGCAGGGAATGCGGGCAGGCTGAGGTGGTGATTGACAAAGGCTGGGAAAAATATAGAAATGCAGCTTAAGCAAAAGCAGGAGAGGGAGAATAACAGCAAATCCACATTGCTGATTTTGAGGGTGTGGCCCAGGGCATGGTGGATTTTTCCCTGGAGAAGGAGTCCAAAAGCAGGAGCAGGATACGGCAGAAATCAGGAAGCATATTCAGCGTCTGGCCAGCTTGAGGGCAATAGTCTTCAAAAAAAGCATGCCTGGACCAGAAGTCTGAAAAGCCCCGGCTCAAGCCAGTCTCAAGCCGGGGCCTGTAAGTTGGCTAGGCTATCTCCAAGAGCTCGATCTCAAAGTGCAGATCCTTGCCTGCCAAGGGGTGGTTGGCATCCAGGGTGACTTTTTCCTCATCCATGTCCGTAACCGTGACATAGACTACCTTTTCTTCAGGGGTGTTTAGCTGCAGCATCATTCCAGGTTCAGGCTGGATGTCCTCGGGCATGTTCTCCCGGTTGACTTCCACCTTGCCCTGATCCTGGTAGTCTCCGTAGCCTTCTTCCGGAGTGATGGTCACCTTTTTGTTCTCCCCCTGGCTCATGCCCACTACTGCGCTTTCAAAGCCGGGGATAATCCTGCCGTCTCCAATGGTGAACTCCAAGGGCTCCTTTTCATAAGAGGAGTCAAATACTGTGCCGTCCTCCAGGCTGCCCTTATAGTGGACCTTGACTGTGTCTCCTTGCTTGGCTTGGCTCATATGGACCTCCTTAGTCCCTAGTTAGCGGTTGTGGCGGCTGCAAAAGGCCTTTTTCAGCCGGGCAGACGCGAATAAAAGTTTGAATTATACATAATAGCTGATGCAAAGGCATGTGGCAAGCTCAAATTTTTCTAAACAAAGCATGAAGCCTGGCTTGGATCATGAGCATTTTCCTTGACTTGGCTTGGGCTGTTTATTTACTAGAGGGTTTACAGAATTGAATAACAGGAGTATGCATCATGAAAAACCATGCCGGAAAGGCTAAATTGCTGCTAATTGTGCTGGTCCTCTTGGTTCTGGGAGGCGGTGGCGTATATATATACAATGCAGAAGGGGAGCCGCCCTTGATAGAGGTGGAACCTGAAGGCGGGGTGATCAATGCCCAGACCGAGATCCAAGTGCATGTGCAGGACCAGGAATCCGGACTGGCAGATGTGGAAGTAGTGGTCGAGCAAGGGGATAGCAGCCAGGAGCTTAGTGCAGATGAGCTGGGGCCGGAAACCAGCCAGTGGCAGGAAACGTTTACTCTGGAAGAACAGGATTTGCAGGATCAGGAATTGACCCTGCAGGTCAGGGCCAGGGATCGCTCTTGGGCAAATCTCTTCCAAGGCAACCAAAGGGAGCTAAGCAGGCAGTACGAACTGGATACCCAGGCTCCGGAGATCAGCCTGCAGACATTTGTACACAATCTGAATCAGGGCGGATCAGGAGTGGTAGGATTCACAGTCTCAGAGTCAGTGGAGAAGGCAGGGGTGCAAGTCCAGGACACTTTTTTCCCGGCTTACCAGATCCAGGATAACCATTATCTTTGTTTTTTCAGTTTTCCCTACTTCTTGCAGCCAGGCGAGGCCAGGCCGGTGATCCTGGCCCGGGACCGGGCAGGCAACCGCAAAAAGTCAGGTTTTAATCTGTACATAAACAGTCGCACATTTCCCAGTTCGCAAATAAATGTCTCTAAGGACTTTATTCAGAATACGGTGCTGCAGTTCAGCGATCTGTACCCCCAGACTGACAATGATCTGGAGCTCTTCTTGGCTGTTAACCAGGATTTGCGCCAGGAAAACAGGGAGAGGCTAAAAGAGATCAGCAGGGACACAGCCCAGGCTCCACTTTGGTCTGGAAGATTCCTGCGCCAGCCCAATTCTTCCCGCATGTCCGGATTCGGGCACAAGCGCACTTATATCTATCAAGGCCAGGAAGTGGACCGACAGACCCACCAGGGAGTGGATTTGGCCTCAACTTCCAGGGCAGAGGTCCCAGCGGGCAACTCTGGTCGGGTGGTTTTTGCCAGCAGGCTGGGCATCTACGGTCAGACAGTGATCCTGGATCACGGCCTAGGACTGCAATCCATGTACTCCCATCTGTCCCAGATCCAGGTCCAAAAAGGGGATATGCTGCAAAAGGGTGATGTCCTGGGCAGGACCGGAGCTACTGGACTGGCAGCAGGGGATCATTTGCACTTTGAGATCATGGTTTCAGGGGTTTCGGTAAATCCTGATGAATGGTGGGATGCAAGCTGGATTGAGAACAATGTGCAGCCCAAATTGGGTCTGGCCGCTGAATAGAGGATCTGTTTTCAAGGCTCATAAGGAACGGGCTTTCCCGGGATTATAAACAGTAAATTCGGAGGTGGCGATGTTTGAGATCCTAAAAAAAAGGGAGATGGCTGACGGCTCAGTGGTATTGAACGAGATCAGCGCGCCCCTGATCGCAGAAAAGGCCAAGCCGGGCCAATTTGTAATCCTCAAGGCCAACGAGACAGGGGAGCGGATCCCGCTGACCATAGCCTACAGTTACCCGGAAAGGGGGATCATCGCGGTGATCTATCAGGTGGTGGGCAAGTCCACTGCCCTGTTCAAGACCATGCAGGTCGGTGAAGGCTTTCAGGATGTGATCGGCCCCTTGGGCAAACCCACAGATATTGAGAAGGTGGGCAATGTGATCTGTGTGGGCGGAGGTACTGGCGTGGCCGTCATGTATCCCATCACCAAGGCCATGAAAGAGGCTGGGAACCATGTGTTCTCTGTGATCGGGGCCAGGACCAAGGACCTCTTGATCCTGGAGGAGGAGATGAAAAACGCCTCCCATGAGCTGCATGTCTGCACTGACGACGGCTCTTACGGGCACCACGGCTTTGTTACGGACAAGGTCAAGGAGCTGATCGAGAATTACGACATACGTCAGGTAGTAGCCATCGGTCCGGTGCCCATGATGAAGTTCGTCTGCAAGATCACCGAGGAGAAGAACATCAAGACCCTGGTCAGCCTGAACTCCATCATGGTGGACGGTACAGGCATGTGCGGCTGCTGCAGGATCACAGTGGGCGGCAAGACCAGGTTCGCCTGCGTGGAAGGCCCTGAGTTCGACGGCCACCAAGTGGATTTCCAGGAGCTGAACACTAGGCTGCAGGCTTATACGCAGCAGGAAAAAGAGGCCTATGAAAAGTTCAAGTGCGCGTGCCAGACAGGATAGGGCCGATCCTTTGGGGTTTTGCACAATGCTCATTCAGGAACTTAAGGCGTGGGAGACGGACGCGCAATCCTTATAAGGGAGGTATAAATGGCCGAGAAAAAAGAGAAGAAAGAAAAGCTGCCTCGGCAGAAGATGGCTGAGCAGGGTCCTAAAGAGCGGGGAAAGAACTTTGATGAGGTCCCTTTGGGCTACAGCCCGGAAGAGGCCCAGAAGGAGGCCTCCAGGTGCCTGCAGTGCAAAAAGCCCAGCTGTATAGAGGGCTGCCCTGTGGGCATAGATATCCCGGGCTTTATCAAGCACGTAGAGCAGGGGGAGTTCACCAAGGCTATCCGCAAGATATGGGAGAAGAACAGCCTGCCTGCAATCTGCGGCAGGGTCTGCCCCCAGGAGTCCCAGTGCGAAGGGATCTGCATCCTGGGCAAGAAGGACGATCCAGTGGCCATAGGCAACCTGGAGCGCTTTGCTGCGGACTATGAGCGGGAGTACGGCAGCGGGGAGCTGCCCCCCAAGGCTGCGCCCACAGGCAAGAAGGTGGCTGTAATAGGCTCCGGGCCTGCCGGCTTGACTGTGGCCGGGGACCTGATCCTGAAAGGCCACGAGGTGACTGTTTTTGAGGCTTTTCACAAGGGCGGCGGGGTGCTGGTTTACGGCATTCCAGAGTTCAGGCTGCCCAAGGAGATCGTGGCCTCTGAACTGCATTACCTGGAGCGGCTGGGGGTCAAGATAGAGCCTAACATGGTGGTGGGCAAGACCATAACCATTGACGAGGTGTTCGAGCGGGGCTTTGATGCGGTGTTCGTGGGCGTGGGCGCAGGCCTGCCCACTTTCTTGAATCTGCCTGGGGAGAACCTGATCGGGATCTACTCTGCCAACGAGTATCTGACCCGTTCCAACCTGATGAAGGCCTATTTATTCCCCCAGTATGATACCCCCCTGGCCCAGGGCAAGGATGTGGTGGTCCTGGGCGCTGGCAATGTGGCCATGGACTCTGCGCGCACTGCTCTGCGCATGGGTGCGGAAAAGGTGCGTATCGTCTACCGCAGGTCCAGGGAAGAGATGCCAGCCAGGCAGGATGAGATTCACCACGCTGAGGAAGAGGGCATCGAGTTCTATCTCTTGACCGCGCCTCTGTCCTTTATCGGTGATGATCAGGGCCGGGTCAAGGGCATGAAATGCCAGAGCATGGAGCTGGGCGAGCCTGATGACTCAGGCAGGCGCAGGCCAGTGCCCATAGAGGGCTCTGAGTTCGAGCTGGACTGCGATCTGGCAGTGATTGCCATAGGTGCTGGGGCCAATCCTGTCCTGACCCAGAGCACCCCTGGGCTGGAGCTGACCAAGCGGGGCTATATCGTGGCTGATGAAAAGACCGGCAAGACCCTGAAGAAAGGGGTCTGGGCAGGCGGGGACATCGTCACCGGCCAGGCCACGGTGATCCTGGCTGCAGGCGCGGGTCGCATTGCCTCGGATTCAATTCATGACTATCTGACCATCGGCTGGTAGCCAAAACTGGACCAAACCGCATTATTGCCCGGGGAAGCAGGCCGAGTTGGCTTCCCCGGGTTTTTTTAGTAGGGGCGAGCGGCGCTGGCCCGGCTCTGGCTGGAAAGGGTCGTGCATAGCTACAACGACCAGGATAGCGAGAAAAAGGGGCAGGGACCCTGTGAATAGATACCAAAAGCCAAAGGAAAGAGCAATGCTAAACCCCCTGGAAAAGCAGATAGCAGACCTCCTGCAGGCTCAAAGATTCATGGTGCTTTGCACCCAGTCCGAGCAGGGACCATACTGCAGCCTGCTGGCCTTTGCCACCAGCCAGGACCTAAAGCAGGTATACTTCTGCACCAGAAGGCGGACCAGGAAGTTCCAAAACCTGCTGCAGGAGCCCAGGGTTTCCTTTTTGGTGGATGATCGACAGAATCAGGCCCAGGATCTAGAGCAGGCCCAGGCCTTGACCGGTATAGGTGTCGCAGCAGAGACAGCCAAATCCGATTTTGCGGCTGAAGCCTTCCTGGCCAGGCATTCTGAGTTGACTGACTTTCTGCAGGAAAAGGATTGCGCCCTGGTTAAGGTGGATGTGCAGAGCTATTTCCTGGTACAGAAGTTTGAGGCGGTGCAGCGCCTGGATCTGGGAGGGAATATGTAAGCTAGATGGACAGCTTCTCCCAGCGCAGGATATAGGCCACGGCAATGCCCACCAGAAATCCTGCCGCCAGGTTGAAGGCCAAAGTGATGCCCAGGATCAAAAGCGCGGTGAACATCTGTTTGCGCTCTTTCAAATCCAGGATGGTCAAGCCCAGCTGGGCCCCGGCAAAGACCAGGAGCACGCCCAGCACAGCCATGGGCAGCAGGTTCAAGATCGGCAGGATGTGCTGGCCCAACACCAGGGCTGCCAGGAGAAAGATGCCCCCGATCATCAGGTTGGAGCCTGCGGTTCGGGCCCCGAAGCGATAATGGGCAGCCAGGCCGCCTGCGCCATGGCAAAGGGGCATGCCTCCCAGGCAGAAGCTGCCCAGGTTGGCCAGGCCCATGCTGATGCAGGCGCTCTTGTTGGTTACCTTTTGGGCCTTTTCCGGGAAGTATTCCTGGGAGAGATCTGTGTAAGCCAAAACCGCATTGCCCAGGGTCATGGGCAGCTGAGGCAACACCAGGGCCAGGAATGCAAAGCTGAGATCCGCTCCGCCAGGCAGACCAAAAGGCAGGATCTGGGGCAGGTGCAATCCAGGGGAGAGCTGGCCCAAGCCTTGATAGGTACCCAGCAGGGCGCCCAGGGCAAAGCCCAGCATCACCACCAGGAGCCCGGCTGGGAATCTTTTGTTCTCCAATAAAAGCAGGGTCAGGAAGAAGGCCAGGCCGCCTATGAGCAAGCCCAACGGCACAGGGCCCAGATTCTGGATCCGCAGGAATGGTTCAGCTGCTTCCTGCAGCTCCTGGAACCTGGAGCTGCCCAGCATGAAGCGGATACCCTCTGCCACCAGCAGGATCCCGGTGGAGAGCTGCACTCCCCGGATGACGCTGTTGGGGGTATATTTGCTGACCAGCCTAATGGCGCCAGTGGCTCCCACAAGCAGCAGTATTACCCCCATGAGCAGGGCGGAAGAGGCGATCTCAGAGGTGCTCAGACCTGCGGCAATAGCGTAGGCGCCAATTACCTTCATGGGCTGCACCGGAACAGTAACCCCGTAGTATGCACCAGACAGGATATAGTACAGGCCCACGCTAACAAAAATGCCTACAGGATCCAGGCCGTTGACCAGGATCATGGCCACTGCTATGGGCAACAGCGTGCCCAGGTCCCCCAGGGAGCCTGAGAGCTCCAGACGGTTGAACCTGTACTTGGCTTGGCTGCCTGGGGCTTGCATGAGCGAGTACCTTTTTCCTAGAGACCGCGGCTGGCCAGAAGCCGGGCCAGATCAGCCAGCCTGCAGGCGTAGCCCCATTCATTGTCGTACCAGGCCATAAGCTTGGCCCAATTGCCCTGGCTTTGGGGCATATAGGTGAACTCCCAGTCAATGATGCTGGAGTGGCAGTCCCCCAGGAAGTCAGAGGACACAGCCTGGTCCTGGCTGTAGGCCATGATGCCTTTTAGCTCGTTTTGGGCTGCCTGCTGCAGGCTGCCTCGCAGCTCCTGGGTGTTGGTCTGCCTTTCCAGCTCCAGGGTGCAATCTATTACAGAGACCGTGGGCGTAGGCACCCGCATGGCGTAGCCCTGGATGCGGCCTTCCAGCTCCGGCAGTACCAGGCCTACCGCCTGGGCTGCTCCTGTAGTGGTGGGGATGATGTTGCCTGAGGCTGATCTGGCCCGGCGCAGATCCTTGTGGGGCTGATCCAGGATGCGCTGGTCGTTGGTAAAGGCGTGCACCGTGGTCATGGTGCCCTGGCTGATGCCATAGGCCTGCTGCAGCACTTTCAGGGGCGGGGCCAGGCAGTTGGTGGTGCAGGAGGCATTGGATAATATGTGATGCTGGTCAGGATCATACCTGTCCTGATTTACGCCCAGGACTACGGTCAGATCCTCCTCCTTGCCAGGAGCAGTGATAATCACCTTCTTGGCCCCGGCCTGCAGGTGCTGGGCAGCCTTGTCCCTGCTACGGAATATGCCAGTGGCCTCCAGGACGATGTCTGCCCCTGCATCCTGCCAGGGAATGCGGGAGGGGTCGCGCTGGGCAAAGCTCTGCACTTGCCAGTCCCCTACCTGCAGGGTATCTCCTTTGGCCTCCACCTGGCCCTTAAAACGGCCATAGTTAGTGTCAAAGCGCAGCAGGTGGGCATTAGTTTGCATGTCGAACAGGTCGTTTATGGCCACCACCTGCAGTTCTGATTGATATTTCTGGAATATGGCCTTCAAGGCCTGGCGGCCGATACGGCCAAATCCATTGATTCCTATCCCGATTTTTGCCATCTAAGAGTATCCTCCCTAAGTATCCTGTAAGTTATTCATATTGCGAGAATGTTGTTTCGAATTTTAACCTTGGCTATTGGATGTTGTTTGTGATTTGCTTATTTGGATTTAATTTTTGCGATAAGGAAACATTGCACGCTCCCTATTTGACAAAAGCAAACAGAGAGCTTGTGGCGCAGAGTACTAGATGATGAAGCTAATCTTCAAAGAGCCGGTAGTCGTAGTCTTCCTGCAGTTGGCAGTTTAATTTCAGCCGCTGATGCAGCATGGCGTTTTCCAGGGCAATAGCGCTTAAGTTGGCGATGATATGCAAAAACTCTATCTCCTCTTCTGTGAATTCCCGGTATTCGCCGGAATAGGCCCGGATTACGCCAATGGGTCTGTCCTCTACCATAAGGGGCAGCACCAGCAGGGACACCAGGCCCTCATCCCTGGCCTGCTCCGGGTACTGGAACCTGGGATCAGTGCGCGCGTCCTGGACCTGAACAGCCTTTTTCCCCTGCAGGGCCTCCTGGTCCAGCCCGCTTTTGGAAACCTGCACCGTGCCCTTGCGCAGATATCCTTGGCTCAACCCCTGGGAGGCGCCCATGATCAGGTGCTGAGCCTGGGAATCCAACAGGCGCAAAGAGCAGGCCTTAATGTCCATACTCCGTATCACCTGCCCTGCAATAGTCTCCAGGACCTGGGTGGGCTCCAGGCTGGAGTTGATGACCTTGGCCACCTGGTATAAGGAGTGGTAATAGTCCTGTTCCTTGTTCATATTATGTTCCTCTTTGGCATTTTTGTGGGAGGTATTAATGGGGCTGCTATTGAAAACACTATTTTCGCATAATGACTATGCGAAATAATGTCAAGGCAGCTCAAAGCCCTACTCCAGGCGTTGCAATACAGGAAGAACCAGAGCCTGCAGGTGCTGGTGGGAGCTTTTGGCCTGCTTGAATTCCTGCAGATCCTTGAGGATGGGCTGCAGCTTGGCTTCAGGGACCTGGGCCTGGACTACGGTGAAGTTGCCCGGGAAGACCTGGGTGCCGTAATGCTTGCCGTCCAGGCCCTTGCCTTCAATCAGGGGGTAGCGCACAAAGTCCTGGATCTCATGTCTGTCCAGGATCTCTTCCACTGCCTCGGTGTATTCGAAGCGAAAGCTGATCTGTAGAAGCTGCATCATTAGTTTCCTTTTAAAAAATGACCTTTACTCAAGCAGGAAAAAGCGGTTAAGGAAGCTGGTCCCAGAACAATCCTCCCTCAGATTCCCCTCCCTTTTAAGCTGAGCATGGCACACACTTGACACCGTGGGCTAGGTTTCTAAGATAATCCACTGTAAGTATATAACCCTCCCCTAACCCCTCCCTTACAAGGGAGGGGAATAAGAAGGAGGAAAACTTTTACATAACTGCTCGAATCTAAGGCATTAGTATCGCAAGCCGGTTCCCTTCCCTGGACAGGGAGAGCCGGTTCCCCTCCCTGGACAGGGAGGGGCCAGGGGAGGGTTGTGTGGGGCTTCTATGTTTACCCTCACTTCCATCTGCATCTCAGCTCCTCTTGCCCCTGCCCAGGATAAACTCCTGCAGCTGGTTGAACAGGGTGTAGACCACTGGGACCACGATCAGGGTCAAAGCAGTGGCGCTGAACAGTCCGGCCAGTACAGCCACACCCAAGGGCGCCCTGGCTTCCCCGCCTGCGCCATAGCCCAGGGCAATCGGGGTCATGCCCAGGATGGTGGAGATGGCGGTCATCAGCACCGGCCTGAACCTCTCCCTGCCGGCCTCCAGGGCTGCCTGCCCGGGGGGCTTGCCCCTGGCGATCAAGACATTGATATAGTCCACCAATAGGATGGAGTTCTTGGTCACCAGACCCATGAGCATGATCAGGCCGATAAAGGCCAGGACGCTGAAGTTCATGTCCAAAAGCCACAAGGAGCCGAATGCGCCCACAGTGGCCAGGGGCAATGCGGTCATGATGGTCAGGGGCAGGATGAAGGATTCGAACTGGGCAGAGAGCACCAGGTAGATGAAGATGATGGAGAAAATAATGGTGATAGTCAGGTAGTAAAAAGATTCCTCGAAGAGCTGGGACATGCCTGCCAGCTCATAGTCCGCACCTGCAGGCATCTCCTGCTGCAAGTATTCTTCCAGCTGGCCCACTGCATCCCCCAGGGCCACTCCTGGAGGGGTGGCTGCGGAGATGGTGGAGGAACGCAGCCTGTCGTAGTGGTGGATCTCGCTGGGGCCAATGATTTCCTGTATGTCCACCAGGTTGTCCAGGGAGACCATTTGCTGCTGGCTGTTTCGCACATATACACTGCGCAGAAGCTCCGGGGTGATCTCTCCTCTGCCAATAACATCGGTCAGTACATCGTATCTCTCTGCCTGTCTTTCCACCTGGGAGATGTCCACCTCACCGAAGAGGTAGCGCAGGGTCTGGGAGATGTCTGCCACAGAGACATTCATCTCTGCTGCCTTGTCCCTGAGGATATTCACTTCCACCTGGGGTTTGTTCAGCTCCAGGTTGGAGCGTACCCCCACGAAAAGATCGGACCTGTCCCGCATCCAGCCCATGACCTGCTGCTGCAGCCTGTCCAGCTCCTTGAGGTCAGGGTTCTGCAGTACCACCTCCACTGGATCCCCGCCCAGATCGCCTGAATCTGACTCGGTGACAAAGACCCTGCCTTCCGGGATCTGGGCGAATTTCTCCCGGAAGATCTGCATCAGCTCGGTCTGGTGTTTTTCTCTTTCTTGTCTAGGGGTCAGGGTGACAAAGGCAAGGCCCTGATCTGGCTGGCCAGGAGTGCCCCCCCGGGCCAAACCGATGGCCAGGAACTGGTGCATGATGCGCTCATCCTGGGCCAGGATCTCTTCTATCTTGCGGGCCAACTGATCGCTTTCCCGAATGGTGGAGCCTTCCGGGGTCTCGAAGATCAGCATGAAGCTGGCCCGATCAGTATCAGGCTGGAACTCCTTGGGGATGTCCAGGAAGGCGGCAATGCCCAGACCAAAGGCCAGGAGGCCTATGGTTACCACCAGCACCCGCCTGTTTAAGGCCCTGCTCAGGATCCAGGCATAGGCATTCTCCATCCCTTTAAAGAAATTTTCTGATAGCTGATACAAGTAGCTCTTTCTGGGCTTGTATTTCAGAATCCGGGAGCAGAGCATCGGACTTAGGCTGAGGGCCACCAGGGTGGAGGCGAACACAGTAAAGGCTACTGTGAGGCCGAACTCAAAGAAGAAGCGGCCGATGACGCCTCCGGTGAAGGCTACCGGGATAAACACCGCGCCCAGGGACAGGGAGTTGGCAATGGTGGGGAAGGCCACTTCAGTGGTGCCCACCCGGGCAGCAGGCACTGCTTCCGCCCCTCTCTCCATATGCAGGTAGTTGCGCTCCAGGACCACTATGGCGTCGTCCACCACTATGCCGATGACCAGGATCAGGGCCAGCAGGGTCAAAACATTGATGGTAAAGCCCAGGACATTGATGACGGCCAGGCCGATGAGCAGGGAGGTGGGAATGGCCAGGGCTACTACCACAGTGCCCCTTCCGCTGCGCAGGAAGGCCAAGATTACCAGGATGACCAGGCTGGCAGCAATCATGATGGTGGTTTGCAGGTCGCCGATGTTCTCCTCGATATACTCGGAGCCGTCATGGGCGATCTTGTAGTCCAGCCCCGGGGGGAAGTCCTGGGAGAGCTCCTTTATCCTGGAGCGGGCGTTGTCAGCCAGCTGCACAGTGTTGGCCCCGGTCTGCTTGACCACGCCCAGGCCTATGGTAGGTTCGCCAGCGAAGCGGGCCAGCTGGCGATCAGACTCTGTGCTGTCCACTGCCTCTCCCACGTCGGAGAGCCTGATAAATATTCCGTCCCGATAGGCCAAAACCAGGTCATTAAAAGGTGCGGCCTCTGAGAACATGCCTTGGGTGCGGATCAAAAACTCCCGGCTTATCCCTTCCACCCGACCGGAAGGAATATCCACGTTCTCCTGCTGGATCCTGCCCACTACATCCTGCATGGTCAGCCCGTGGGCTGCCAGGCGCTGGGGATCAATGCGCACCCGTACTGCGTAATCCTGAGAGCCGCCGATCTGTATCTGGCCCACCCCACGCATAGTCTCCAGCTGGGGCTTGAGGTTCTGGTCAGCGTACTCGGTCATACGCACGTCATCCCAGCGCTCATCCCCTTGCAGGGCTATCCACATGATGGCTGAGGAGTCCATCTCCAGCTTGCGTACCACAGGGGATTCTGCATCTTCAGGGAGCTCTCGCTTGGCCCTTTCCACTGCATCCCGCACATCCTGGGCTGCCAGGTCCTGGTCCCGCCAGAGCTCGAAATTTGCAACTATGCTCCCCACCTGTTCCCGGGCTGTGGAATCAAGCTCCTTTAGGCCTTCAATGGTGTTGATCTCCTCCTCTAGAGGCTCTATAAGCTCCATCTCCACGGTTTCCGGGGCAGCGCCGGAGAGAACGATGCTTACACTGATCACAGGGAACTCCACTTCCGGGTTCTCCTGTACCGGCATTTGGGTATAGCCGTAGATGCCGAAGATACCCAGGATGAGGAAGACTACAATGGTGGTTACCGGCCTGCGGATGCATAGATTCCAGATCACTTGGATTGCCCTCCTGCTGCCTGCTGAGCGCTGTCTGGCTGCCCTTCAAGCCAGTCTGAGCCCAGTTCTTCCTTGATCTGGATCCTGGAGCCGTCATTTAGCTGCATGTGACCGGATTCCACCACAGTCTCCCCGGGTTTCGGGCCTTTGACTATCTCCACCAGGCCGGGCTTGCGCAGGCCAGTTTCTACCTGCCTGCTGTGGACCACATCTTCTTCCTGGTCCACCACGTAGAGCATGTAGCCCCCTCTGATGGAGACCAGGGCGCTTTCCGGGACCACTGCCCGGTCCTTTTTCTTTTCCAGCACCAGCTGGGCAGAGGCAAAGGTGCCAGGCTTGAGCAGGTGCCTGGGGTTATCTAACAAGGCCCGGACCTTTAACATGCGTGTGCTCTCCTGTATGACCGGGCTGACAAAGTTGACCTCTCCCTGGAAGGTTTTGTCCGGAAAGGCAGCCACCTGGACCCGGACTTCCTGGCCTGATTCCACTTGTCCTGAATACTTTTCCGGAATGTAAAAGGCAATCTCCAAGGGATCTGTGGCATAGAGCCTGGCCAATGGTTCACCTTCGGCAACAAAGGTGCCTGGATCTACTGCGCTTTCAGAAATGAAGCCTGCCAGAGGTGCGTGGATGGAGCTGTCCTGCAGGTCCAGCCTGGCCAGCTCTACCTCTGATTCCAGCCTTTCCAGCTCTGCAGAGACTGCTTCCAGCTCGTACTGGGCCTGGTCATAATCTTCCTCAGAGACCATATCTTGTTGGCGCAACATGGACAGCCTCTGGTGGTTGAGCCTGGCGTTCTTCAGTCTGGCCCGGGCCTCCTCCAGGGCGGCCTGTCTGGCCATGAGCCTACGGGAGAGCTTGTCGCGCTCGATCTCGAAGAGGAGTTCGTCTTCAGGCACAAAACTGCCTTCCTGGAAGTGCACCTTTTGGAGCTTACCGCTTATTTCAGGTTTGATCTGCACGGTTTGCACTGCCTGTAAGCTGCCCACGCCCTGGACAGTGACCTCCAGGGTGTGGCCCAGGACTCGGGCGGTGCTCACGCTCTGGGGTGGTTGCTTTTGCTCTTCCTGAACTGCTTCCTGCTTTTGGGTTTGCTGATAATAGAAATAGCCTCCCAGGGCCAGGACCAGAATCAGGAAGGTCCAGGGTCCCAGTAGCCTGCGCAGCAGTCCCTTTTCTTGCTTGGCTGCTTGGTCTTGCTCCGAAGTCTTGCTCTCAGGGGGCATGGGGTCTTCTCCTGCTTGTCTAGGGCCAGGTATATGATGTTTAAGATTCGCTGCTTTGCAAGAGATCTCTTTGCAGGGTGCCCAGGGCGAATTGCAGGCGCATCAAATCCAGGTTCAGGCCGAACCTGGACTGGGCCAGTCGGCTTTCTGCCTCGCTGAAGGCGGTCTGGGCATCTATCAGGTCCACAGAAGTGGCCAGGCCCTGCTCGTACTGGGCCAGGACCTGCCTATAGTTGCTCCTGGCTGCCTGGACCTCTTCCTCTAGATGCTGGACAATCTCTTCCCTGGTCTGGATATTCAGGTAGGCGCTTCGGACCTGGGTCTTGATTTGGCGCTTCAGGCGGGCTAAGGAGGCCCGGGCCTGTCTCTTCTTGGATCTGGCCTGCTCCAGTTCTGCCTTGCGCTTGCCCCCGGTGAACAGGGGATAGGAGACCTGGACCGAAGCCTGCCAGTCTTCCTTTTCTTCACCCTGGAATATCTCCTCCTCGTCTGTACGGGAGTACTGGCCGTGCAGGCTGAGTCTGGGAAAAAAGTCAGCTCGCTGTAACTCCACCCTTTCCCCTTCCGCCTGCAGGGCCTTCTGGGCCTGATCCAGATCCTGGCGGGTGTCCAGGCCGATGCGCTGCAGCTTTTGCATATCTTCTGCTGGCATTTGGGGCTCATGGGGCTGCAGCTGGCCTGCAGGCAGCTCATCCAGGCCTATCTCCAGGGCCAGATCCTCCCGGGCGATCTCACGGTCGTTCTGGGCCTGCTCCAACTGTTCCCTGGCCTGGGCCACCAGGACCCTGGCCCGCAGGACATCTGTCTCTGTGGACATTCCTGCCTCCAGCAGGGCCTGAGCTCTTTCCTGCTGCTGCTTGGCCCTTTTCAAAAAGTCCTGGGCGATCTCTATGGATCTGGCAGCCAACAGGACTTCATAGTATTTGGATGTCACCTGGAAAAGCACTTGCTGACTCTGGCGCATGTGTCCGGACCTGGCTCCCTGGGAATAGTGCTTGGCTAGACGTCTGCCTGACCAGAGCTTGCCCATCTGGTAGACATGCTGGTCCAGACTCAGGCTGAACATGTTGTATTTGTCCGGGGTGGTTCCCTCTTGCATGGCTATAGGATTGTTAGGGTCCCCTGTAGGCACCGGTTGGCTGACATGGAAGTCCTTTTGCCGCACGTGCTCTCCCTGGGCCCTGATCTGGGGATAGAGATTGGAGGTGGCGATGTCCACCTCATCTTGGGCCTGCTGCACGTCCTCCCTGGAGTTTTGGATTTGATCGCTGCGCTCCAGGGCCAGCTCAAAGGCCTGTTGCAGGCTGAGACCCTGATCCTCAGCCAGGCTGGGAACCGGGGCAGATGCCCAAAAAAGAGCCAGGCAGGTCAAAGAAGAGATCAAGATTTTTTTTGAGGGGCTTGGCATATCCTTATTCTCCTTGCTTGGTCCTTAGTTGGGAACCCTGAGCTGTTATGCCCTGTAGAAAGACTTCCAGCATCAGGGGGCCGTAAATCTGACCCGGGTTTTGGATATCATAGAGTATGGCAGACTTGAGCATGGACCAGATAAAGCCCTGGAACAAAAAGGCCAGGTGATCCGGATCCAGCTGCCTGAAATCGCCCTGCTCCATGCCCCAGGCAAACAGCTCCCTGAATCTGTCTTTGACCCGGATCACTTCAGCAGCCAGCTCTTCCCGGCTCAGGCCGCTGATCTGCATGCCCTCCATGACAATTATCTCCACTATCTCCCTGGAGTGCTGAAAAAAGGAGAAGTGGCTGTCCAATACTTCCTGCAGGGCCTGGTGGGGGCTTATGCTTCGGCTGCAGGCTTGTTCGATCTGCTCCTCCAGCTGGCGCACAGCCCAAGTGGTCAGGGAGTTGAACAGGGCCTCCTTGTTGCCGAACCTGCGGTAGACAGTGCCCTTGCCCACCCCTGCTCTGCTGGCTATGTCTGAGACCACGGTGCGATGGAAGCCGTTCTTGGCGAATTCCGCCTGGGCGGCCTGGAGGATCCTGTTTTCTGTTTGGTTCTGGTGCATACGACTTTATCAAGGCAAGCAGTAGAACGGACTGGTCCGTCCGAAAAAAGGACATCTTGCATTCTAGCTCTGGGGCTGTCAAGGTATTTTGTTAGTGTAGAAACTTTGTTTGTCTTGACAAGCTTTTTTAGACTTGCTAGTAGAATTAGCACTCCTAAGTATAGAGTGCTAAAAAAGGGCGCTTATGTCTTTGAATTCCAGGGAGATTGATGTTATCAACATCATTGTCCAGGCCTATATCCAGCATGCTGCGCCTGTGGGTTCCAGGTATGTGGCCAAGCAATCCGGGCTGGACCTGAGCCCTGCCAGCATGCGCAATATCATGGCCGACCTCACAGATAAGGGTTATCTGACCCAGCCTTATACTTCTGCAGGCCGGATCCCCACCCAGAAGGCCTTTCGCTTCTATGTGGACTCCATGCTCAAGCCAGGGCCTTTAAGCAGCGAGCAGCAGAAGAGCATCCGGGAATACCTGACCCAATCCGGGCTACAGTTTTCTGATATCCTGGAGCAGACTTCCAAGCTGATCTCTTCCCAGGCCAGCCAGGTGGGCATGGCTGTGGCCCCGCAAAAGGATCTGGTGCGCTGGCAGCAGATAGACTTCGTGCTTATCCGTCCCGGCCTGGTTTTGGCTGTGCTGGTTTTCCAGGGCGGCATAATCCAGAA
The DNA here is from genome assembly GCA_051744965.1 of Thermodesulfobacteriota bacterium. Classification (GTDB taxonomy): domain Bacteria; phylum Desulfobacterota; class Desulfovibrionia; order Desulfovibrionales; family Desulfothermaceae; genus CAZBUB01. The sequence continues at coordinate 76,644 of JBNJDO010000002.1, forward strand.
CAAGCTCCTGCACGTGGAGGAAAAGCTAACCGCAGATGATCTGGTCAAGTATAGCAATTACTTGAATGAAAGCTTCCAGGGGCGGACCATAATCGAGGTCAAGAAGAAGATCCTGGAGCAGATGCAGGAGGCCAAAAGCCGCTTTAACGAGCTGTACTCCAAGGCCCTGGGTCTGGCCAAGGAGACCTTCAGCCAGGAGAGTGAGCCGGAGATATTTCTGCAGGGCACTTTGCATGTCCTGGAGAGGCTGGACAGCAAGGATCTCTCCAGTATGCGGGAGCTTTTGGAATTTTTGGAGCAGCGCTCCGAGCTTCTGGGGCTCTTGGAGAAGATCTCCCAGAGCAGTCAGGGATTGAGCATTGTCTTTGGCACGGAATTCTATGGCCCTGAGCTAGGGGAATGGGGCCTGATATCCTCCCCCTATCAGGTGCGGGGCCAGACACTGGGTATGGTGGGCACTATCGGGCCCATACATATGGATTATTCCAGGCTGGTACCCATGGTTGACTACATTGCAAAAATGCTTAGTGAGATCCTGGAAACCAGGTTCTAGATAATTAAAATCATCTTTTTGCAGCCAATTGTTTGACAAGGAGCTTGGAACTCTTATTTATCAAGGGTGCCAAGCTCTCTTACATTGCTGCAAGTAAATGAGGAGTAGATATATGAGCAAAGATAAGGAATATACAGAGCAGGAAGCAAAAGAGCCCCAGGAGCAGGAGCAGACCCTGCAGGAAGAGCAGGAGCAGGTCCAGGCCAGAGCAGAACTTAGCCAGGAAGAGCTTAGGCAGCTCTGTGAGGAAAGGATATGTCCAGAGTGCCCGCAACGGGCAGAGATGGACCAGGAGATGCTCCGGGTGCGCGCAGATGCTGAGAATTTCCGCAAGCGCATGTCCAAGGAGAAGGAGCAGTATTGTAAATACGCCACCGAGAGTATTCTGGAGGATATTATCCCTGTTATTGACAATCTGGAGCTGGCTGCGCAGCACGGCAGGGATGTACAGGCCTGCCAGGATTTGGTGCAAGGCGTGGACATGACCATCAAGATGTTTTTGGAGACCCTCAAGAAGCACGGCTTGGAACAGGTGCAGAGCCAGGAGGGGGACGAGTTTGACCCTGCCTGGCACGAAGCCATGGCCCAGGAGGAGCGTTCTGATCTGGAAAATGGCCAGATCTGTCAGGTCATGCAGCAAGGCTACAGGATCAAGGATCGCCTGCTTAGGCCAGCCAAGGTTGTGGTCAGCAAAAAGTGCGAAACTTGAGCCTAGCCCCCTTTACTTGGCTGCAAAAAATCTTAATTTAGAAGCATGCCGGAAAAAAAGCCCCACATAGGGCAGTTTTACAAACTGCCTGGATCAAGGGGGCAACCCTTGCTTGACTCTAAAGAGTTTCGGGAAGTGCTGATCCGGCATGGGCAATTATCCGGTTTAATAAAAAAATTATTTGTCTTGAGGAGGAGATAGCTATGGGTAAGATCATCGGAATAGACTTGGGCACCACAAACAGCTGTGTGTACGTAATGGAGGGCAAAGAGCCCAAATGCGTACCCAACCCAGAAGGCGGGCGTACTACGCCTTCTATTGTGGCCTTTACTGATAAGGAAAGACTGGTGGGTGAGATGGCCAAACGCCAGTCAGTGACCAATGCGGAACGTACTGTGCATTCCATAAAGAGGCTCATGGGACGGGATTATGATGCGCCTGAATTGAAGAAATGGATCGAGCGCAGCCCCTACAAGATCGTGCCTGGCACCAACAATGACGCCTTTGTGGAAGTGGAAGGCAAGAAATACAGCCCCCCGGAGATCTCAGCCATGATCCTGCAAAAATTGAAGCAGGACGCTGAGGAATACCTGGGCGAAACTGTCAGCGAGGCAGTGATCACTGTGCCTGCATATTTTAATGACAGTCAGAGGCAGGCCACTAAGGACTCCGGCCGTATTGCAGGCCTGGATGTAAAGCGGATTATCAACGAGCCCACAGCTGCATCCCTGGCTTATGGCCTGGACAAGAAGGCCAACGAGAAGATCGCTGTCTTTGACCTGGGTGGCGGCACTTTTGATATCTCCATTTTGGAGGTCGGAGACAATGTGGTGGAGGTCAAGGCTACCCATGGAGACACCTTCCTGGGTGGCGAGGACTTTGATCAGCTGATGGTCAATGACCTTGTGGATCAGTTCAAGAAAGAAAACGGCATAGACCTGAGCCAGGATCGCATGGCCCTGCAGCGCCTCAGGGAGGCTGCGGAAAAGGCCAAGAGGGAGCTTTCCTCCACCATGGAGACCGAGATCAATCTGCCCTTTATTACTGCGGATCAAAGCGGGCCTAAGCACATGAACCTCAAGTTCACCAGGGCCAGGCTGGAATCCCTGACCTCTGAACTGGTGGAGCGCACCATTGGGCCCTGCAAGCAGGCCCTGGAAGATGCAGGTCTCAAGACCTCTGATATAAACGAAGTCATCCTGGTGGGTGGACAGACCAGGATGCCCCTGGTGCAGCAGAAGGTGCAGGATTTCTTCGGCCGCGAGCCCCACAAGGGTGTGAACCCGGATGAGGTGGTGGCCATGGGAGCGGCCATCCAGGGCGGTATCCTGGGCGGAGATGTCAAGGACGTGCTTCTCCTGGATGTGACCCCGTTGTCCCTGGGTATCGAGACCATGGGCGGGGTGTTCACCAAGCTGATAGAAAAGAACACCACCATCCCCACGCGCAAGAGCCAGGTATTCACCACTGCGGCTGATAATCAGCCTTCTGTGTCCATTCACGTTCTGCAGGGTGAAAGGCCCATGGCAACGGACAACAAGAGTCTGGGCCGTTTCGAGCTGGAGGGCATCCCACCGGCACCCAGGGGCGTGCCCCAGATTGAGGTCACCTTTGATATTGATGCCAACGGACTTGTTAATGTCTCTGCTAAGGACTTGGGTACCGGCAAGCAGCAGTCCATAAGCATCCAGCCCTCCAGCGGCCTGAGCGAGGAAGAGATCGAGCGCATGGTCAAGGAGGCTGAATCCCATGCAGAGGAGGACGAGAAGAAGAAGAAGCTTATTGAGACCAGGAATCAGGCTGACACCTTGATCTACAGCACGGAGAAATCCATGCGCGATTTGGGTGACAAGCTGGACAGCAGCCTGAAGAGCGATATAGAAGGCAAGATTCAGGAACTGAAGAAGGTCATGGAAGGCGATGACGTGGATGCCATCCAGAAGGCTATTGACGAACTCTCCCAGGCCTCACACAAGCTGGCAGAGCAGCTTTACCAGCAGCAGAGCCAGGCTGGAGGCCAGGCTGGCGCAGGCGCTGAAGAGGCCGCAGGCGGAGAGCAGGCCCAGGGCAGCTCCCAGCAGCAGGACGACGAGGACGTGGTGGATGCGGAGTATACAGAGCAGAAATAAGGCCTGGCAGGCAGGTTGACATTTGGCCTCGGGCCTTTCAATATCAGGCCTGGTCCACATCTTGTGGGCCAGGCCTTTTTACGTGCAGGGCAGAAGCAACCTAAGTCGAAAGGTAGGATTATAGGGCCTGTATGTCGAATACGATTATGAACCCTTTATTCCTACTTGACAAGCTAAGCATAGCATACACTTGATACCGTGAAGTAGATAACATTCTAAAAATGAATACCCCTATCAAGCTATACAGCATACTGCTCTGCCTGGCCCTGCTCCTGGCAGGTTGTGCCCAGGTGCAGCCCAGGCTGGAGCCGGAAAGGGAGCCAGAGGCAAAAGAGCTGCAGCAGCAAGCGGATCAGGCCTGGCAGGAGCAGAGATTTAAGCAGGCCCTGGAGCTGTACCAGGAGCTTTTGCAGCAGCAGATTTCTGATCAGGTGCGCCTGCAGGCATTGCAGCGCCTGGCCAGAGCAGCCCTGGAAACTGACCGCTTGCAGATTGCTGGCAGGGCCCTAGGCAACTGGGCTGATCTGGAGCCTGCGGCACGCGAGGGTTGGCAGTGGAACAGCCTGCTCCTTGATTATCTGCAGCAAAAGGGCCAGACAGAGGAGATGGAGTCCAGGCTCAGGCAGCTTCTGGACTTGGAGGCCTATGGCCATGAGGTGCAGCAAAAGGCCCTGCACAGGCTAAGCAGGTTTTATCTGCAGCAAGAGAGGTATGAGAGCCTGTGGTCTGCCTGGAAGCATGCTTATGCCCAGCAGGAAGAGGATGAGATGCGTCTTTTGCTGGAGCAGGAGCTCCGGGGTCTGCTGCAGGATCTGGATGCTGAGCTCTGGCCTAAGATGAAGCCAGGAATAATGCAAATGGACCAGACCGGTTTCCCAGGCGGGCTTTTGCAGTGGGAGTACTATCTCCAAGGACTGGAACAGGAGCGCCTGGATTGGTTGCAGGTTGGTCCGGCTTTGCAGGGCATATTGGGCCAGAGCAGGCTGGAGCTGGCATCCAGGCTGCAAGAGGAGCTGCAGGGGCTTTTGCAGGATCTGGGCCCGGCTAGGTTGGGCGTGGTCTTGCTTTTGCCCTTGGATGGAGACTACAGGGAGATCAGCAGGAGTATTCTGGCAGGGGTAGATGCTGCTTTGTGGAAGATGCGGGACAAATCCCCGGAGCTTGAGATCAGAGTGATCAATACCTCTGGCAGTAGGTGGCTGCAGGAGGTCCGTAGGCTGCCCCGGTACTACAGGATTGCTGGCGGAGTCCTGCAGAGCAGTGTCTGGCAGGAATTGGCTGAAAGCCAGCAGCCGCGCATAAGGACCTTTTTTACCTTCAGACCCAGTCTGGGCCAAGGCCAGGAGGGCAGCCTGGGCTACCGCTTTTTCCCAGGCCACAAGGATCAGGTCCAGGCCCTGCTGCAGGTGGTGCAGGAAAAAATGGGCATCCAGGAATACGGGGTTTTCTATCCCCAAGGGGACTACGGCAAGCGCATGTCCCGCATATTCTGGGAGGAAACACAGGAGCGGGAGGCAGAGATCAGTGCCTTGGCCAGCTATCCTCCCAGGGAACATTCCAGCTGGAAGCAAGAGGTCGCGGATTTCCTGCAGGTTCCTGAGGAGCTTCGCGGCCCGGGCAAGGACAGGGAGCAAAGCGACATTGGCCTGGTCAGCCCGGAGACACAGTTTAGGGCGGTGTTCCTGCCAGACAGTCTGGAGCAGGCCAGGATGATGATCCCGGAGTTCTTCTACTATGACGCGCGCAGCTTGATCTTTTTGGGGCCGGCGCTCTGGAGCCAGAGCTGGGAGGCGGTTTCCCGGCTGGACCGGGATTTCTTCAGCCTAGCCCTGATGCCTGGTTCTTGGCTGCCAGGGAATAAGAACACTGCCCAAAAGTCCCTGCAAAGGTCATTGGAGAAGCTTTTGCAAGGTGATGCGGATTTCTGGTCCGGTCTGGGCTATGATTTCTTGCGCTTTGTGCACAGGCTGCCCCTGGATCTGGATCTCCAGGAACGCGAGGCCTTGAATGCTTATTTGGCAGGAGACAAGGATTTTACCTGGAGCATGGCTCCCTTGAGCTGGGATCAGGAGGGCAGGGCCAGTCAGGATTTGTATGTCCTGCAGCCCGGGCAGGCAGGGCCAGAGCCCCTGGACCCTTCCGCGTTCAGGTCCAACTGGCAGCTGCAAAGGACCCTGGAGCAGCGCAGGAGGGCTAGACACATCAACCAGGAAGCCTTGCAATAGAAGCATTGAAACAAGGAATAAGCCATGAAAATCAGTAGGCAGGAAGTGGCCAAAACAGCTGAGCTGGCTAAGCTGGAAGCGAAACAGGAGACCCTGGAGCTCTTTGCCGGACAGTTGAGCAGCATCCTGGAGTACATGGACACTTTGAATGAGCTGGAGACCAGCCAGGTGGAGCCCTTGTATTCCCCTTTTGATCTGCAGACCCCCTTCAGGGAAGATGAGCCCAGGCAGGAGCACCAGCGGCAGGAGGTTTTGCAGAACGCCCCGGAGCAGGACGGCAGGTTCTTTATCGTGCCCAAGATATTCTAGCACCGATTCCTGAAAATTTTATGCTTGGTTCAGGCAATTCCTTTGTCCAAACAAAGCTGTATCTTGCACGGGATCTGTTTTGGAATTTGGGGCGTTAGCATTTGGGTATTGTTTGAAATTTGTGATTCGAGTATCGGGATTTTTATTTTTTGTAGAGATGTACTCAAAGAGTTATTGAGTGCTGAATAATTGTCAAAATAAAAGACAGAACTTCTGATCCAGGATACTAGAGCAAAAACATGAAGATGCCGGAGCTATATCAACTGGGCGCAAAGGAGCTGAGGCAGAGGCTGTTGCAGGCAGAGATTAGCCCCACAGATGCTGTGCAGGCTTGCCTGGAGAGGATTAAAGGCACAGATCCGGAGATTGGTGCGCTTTTGCATGTGGAGCATGAAGGGGCCTTGGCCCGGGCCAAGGAGCTGCAGGAACAGGGTCCGGACCAAAGCAGGCTGCTTTGGGGCCTGCCTGTGGTGGTCAAGGATGTCCTGGCATGCAAGGGCATGCCTGCCACCTGCGGCTCCAGGATGCTCAAGGATTTTGAGCCCTTTTACCAGGCCACTGTGGTGGAAAGGCTGCTGCAGGCAGGGGGCATAGTTCTGGCCAAGTCCAATATGGACGAGTTCGCAATGGGTTCCTCCACTGAAAATTCAGCCTTCTGGCCCACAAAAAATCCCTGGAATCCGGAACATGTCCCAGGCGGATCCAGCGGCGGATCTGCCGCAAGCGTGGCAGCTTTGCAGGCCCCCTTGGCCCTGGGCACTGACACTGGAGGCTCCATCCGGCAGCCTGCAGGGTTTTGCGGCCTGGTGGGGCTGAAGCCTACATATGGGCTGGTCTCCAGGTTCGGGCTGATTGCCTACGGCTCCTCCCTGGACCAGGCAGGCCCCCTGACCAGGGATGTATATGACTCTGCACTGCTGCTGCAGGCCATTGCAGGCCACGATCCTAAGGATTCCACTTCTGCCCTTCTGCAACCTGAGGACTACCTGAGTGATCTGGAGTCCTGGGGGGATCTGCAAGGGCTAAGGATTGGCGTGCCTGCGGAATACTGGGATCAGGGTCTGGATCAGGAAGTCAGGGAAAAAGGCCAGGATTTCCAGAAGTTGGCCCAGGAGCTGGGTGCAGAGTTGGTGCCTATTTCCCTGCCCTCTTCCCCTTATGCGATTGCAGCCTACTATATTCTGGTCATGGCAGAGGCCAGCTCCAATCTGGCCAGGTACGATGGGGTGCGCTACGGCTACAGGCACTTTGATAGCGCGGACCTCAAAGAGATGTACACCCAAAGCCGCAGCCAGGCCCTGGGCAATGAAGTGCAGCGCAGGATTATCCTGGGCACCTACGTGCTCTCAGCAGGCTATTACGAGGCCTACTACCGCAAGGCAGCCCAGGTCAGAAGGCTGATCCAGGAAGAGTACCAGCGGGCCTTGCAGAGCTGTGATCTGATCCTGGCTCCCACTGCTCCTGGCACTGCTTTCAGGCTGGGGGAGAAGCTGGATGATCCTTTGCAGATGTATCTTACAGATGTGTTTACCAATCCCTTGAATCTGACCGGTCTGCCCGGACTCTGCATGCCTGCTGGCCTGGGCCGGGAAAGCGCATTGCCTGTGGGTATGCAGCTCTTTGCCCCGGCTTTTGCCGAGAAAATGCTGCTGCAAACTGCACGGGTACTGGAAAAGAACCAGGAGCCCCTGCCCAGGCAAGGCAGGCTGCTTAGCTGAATCGGTCTATATGCAAAATTTTAAATCTCAAGAACCAAGCTGCAAATAATCCAGATTAATTATCCTGAAAAAAGCGCAAGATCAGTGGAAGTGAGCCAGGGGCATTCCAGTGCTGTGGCAGTGGCTGTAAGCGGTGGAGGGGACAGCCTTATGGCCCTGAGGCTTTTGGCAGCCCAGGGCAGGGCAGCCTTTGCCCTGCATGCCAGGTTTGTGCAGCCCAGGGAGCCTGACTTGGAAACCAGGCTGTCCAGGATATGCCAAGGCTTGGGAGTGGAGCTGCAGGTTTTGGATCTGCGGCAAGCCTTCCAGGAAGAAGTGATCCAGCCCTTTGTGCAGGCCTATCTAAAAGGGGTGACCCCCAATCCTTGCGCCTGGTGCAACTTGAGGATGAAGTTCGGGGTTTTGCTGCAAAAGGCCAGGGAGTCTGGGGCTGAGGCTTTGGCTACAGGGCATTATGCCCGCAGGCAGGGGGAGTTGCTGCAGCGCGGCCTGGATCCTGCAAAAGAGCAGAGCTATTTTCTGGCCCTTTTAGGTCGAAAGCAGGTGGCCCAGGCCTGCCTGCCCCTTGGGGAGTGGAAAAAGGAGCAGGTACGCAGCCATTTGCAGGACCAGGGCTTAGAGCCCCCGGCAGGAGAGGAGAGTCAGGAGATCTGCTTTGTTCCTGAGCAGGATTATCGGAGCTTTCTATCCAGGCAAGGGGTAGGGCTGCCAGGGCCGGGCAGGATGCTGGATACCTCAGGCCGGAGCCTGGGCAGGCATCAGGGACTGCACTGCTATACCATCGGCCAAAGGAGGGGGCTGGGCATCGCCCATAGTGAGCCCTTGTACGTGCTGGCCAAGGACCTGGCCAGAAACGAGCTGATAATTGGTCCTGCCCGGGAGCTGAGCTCAAAGGGCTTTATATTGCGGGAGCCCAACTTTGTCCTGCCCCGCACTTACTGGCCGCAGCAGGTCTGGGTGCAGACCAATTACCGGGAACAGCCGGTCCCGGCTGAGCTGAAAGAGTGCCCGGGCCAGTGGGAGGTCAGGTTCCAGGCCAGGCGCAAGCCTGCCACTCCAGGCCAGGTGGCTGCGTTCTACAGTGCGCAGGGACTGCTCCTGGGAGGGGGCATCATCCATGCCTGAGGCTGGGACATTCTATGTCTTCACTTTGGGCTGCAAGATCAACCAATACGAGAGCCAAGCCCTGCGTGAATCCTGGCAGAGCCAGGGCCTGCATGAAGTACAGGATCCAGCTGGGGCCCAAAAGATCCTGGTCAACAGCTGTGCGGTCACTGACCGGGCTGTGCAGGAGCTGCGCCAGGCTGTGCGCAGGCTGCACAGATCCAGCCCCAGGGCTGAGATCCTGCTCACCGGGTGCGCAGCTTTTGACTTTTTCCCTGAGCTGCAGGATCTGCCCGGGGTGATCCGGGTCGTGCCCCCAAGGGAAAAGCATGTCCTGGATCCCAGGTCCAAGTTAGAAGCCGGGGAAACAAAAGCCTTTTGCTCCCTGCGGGGTATCAGGGACTTTCCCCGGTCCAGGCCGGTGCTCAAGGTCCAGGACGGCTGCAGCAGCAAATGCACCTACTGCATAGTGCCCCTGGCCAGAGGGGGCTCCAGGAGCAGACCCTGGCAGGAAATCTTGCAGGAGGCCCTGGCCCTGGCAAGGGCTGGTTTCCAAGAGCTGGTGCTGAGCGGGATAAACCTGGCCCAGTTCAGATTCCCTGGTGGGGGAGGCTTCTGGGAGCTGGTGCATAGGCTGGACCAGGAGCTGGTGCGCAGACTGGACAGGCCCCCCAGGCTCAGGCTGAGCTCACTGGATCCGGGACTGTTAGGGGATAATGCCTTGCAGGTACTGGATTCCTGCCGCCTGGTCTGCCCCCATCTGCATCTTTCCCTGCAAAGCGCCAGCCCCAAGGTGTTGCAGAACATGGGCCGCTGGGGCTATCAGGCAGGGCAGGTGCAGGACTTTCTCTCCAGTCTGCGGAATGTCTGGCCTGTTTATGCCCTGGGTGCGGATTTTCTGTTGGGTTTCCCCGGGGAAAAAGAAGAAGATTTCCTGCAGACTTATGAGTTTTGTGGCACTCAGCCCCTAAGTTACGCCCATGTCTTTACCTATTCCCCCAGGCCTGGCACCCAGGCGGCCCAGTTTTCGGATCAGGTAGCTCAAAGGGAGAAGAAAAGGCGCAGCCAGGAGATAAGAAGGCTGATGCAGGCCAAGAGGCAGGATTTCTGGCAAGGGATAAGCAGCCTTTCCAGGCTGGAGGTGGTCCTGGAACAAAACAGCCCGGCCCTGGGACTTTGCGAGTATTATGTGACCTGCCTGCTGCAGGAGGAACCCCAGGACTTGGAAGCAAGGGACAGGATTCTGGTCCAGCCAGTAGAAGTGCAAGAGCAGGGCCTTTTGGTTAGCAGGATTTGAAATTCATGTTTTGTTTAATGCACCTGCATTAAATCTGCCTTCAGGAGCATGTCATGAGCAAGCTGCAGGAACCCTCGCCAGCGCAGTTCATCTTGTCCATTCTAAGTAGCAGCTGGGAGGAGTTCTGGCCTGGACTGCTACAGGAGCTGCAGCCCGGATTGGACCACGCGGATTATGTCTCAGAGCCCTTTGCCTTTACAGAGACAGACTATTATGATCAGGAGCTGGGCGTGCCCATTTTCCGCAGAATCCTGGCTTTTGAAAACCTGCTGCCCAGGCAAAGACTGGTGGACTGCAAGCTGTTTTGCCACAGCCTGGAGCAGAGCTGGCTGCGTCCAGATGGCCGCAGGCTGTTCAACCTGGACCCGGGGTATCTGAGTCTGGAGCAGCTGGTGCTGGCCACAGGCAAGAACTTCACCCACCGCATTTATCTGGACCAGGGGGTATTCGCGGACTTGACCCTGGTGTACAGCAAGGGCGGCTGGCAGGCCCTGCCCTGGACTTATCCTGATTATGCGGGTAGACTCCTGCAGGATATCTTAAGCCAGCTGCGGCAAAGGTATAAGCAAAAGCTGAGTAAACTTTTGGATTGATAATAGTTGTTGGTTAGCAGTGATCAGTTGTTCAGAGCCTGTTAATAGATGACTGACAACTGACAACCCCAAAGGTAATGGAGGCGGCTTGCACAAGAGCATGACCGGCTACGGATCCTGCCAGATCCAGGATCCGGACTGCGCCCAGTCTTGGGAGATCAAAAGCGTTAACTCCAAGTACTTAAGCCTGCGCTGGAGGACACCAGATTTTCTGCAGAGCCAGGAGCCCATCTGGGAGCAAAAGGTGCGGCAAGTGGCAGCCAGGGGCAGGCTGGAGATAGGCCTGGAGCTGCAGCTTCTGCAAAAGGATCTGGTGCCTGTGCAGCTGGACCAGGCCCGGGCAGGAGCCATGCTGGCCAGGCTGCGGGAGCTGGCCTCTGAACAGGAGGCTGTTTTTGCCCCTGATCTGAATCGGCTGCTGAATATTCCAGCCTTGTGGCAGGAGCAAGGGGCAGGGCTGGGTCAGGAATTGGAGCAGAGACTGCTGCAGGGGCTGGAACAGGCCTTGCTGGACTGGGATGAGTCCAGGCAAAAAGAAGGCCGAGTCCTGGCCAGGGATCTTTTGCAGCGCATGCAAAGGCTGCAGGGCTGGCTGCAGGAGCTTATGGAATCCACCCAGGACTTGGCCCAGGATAAGCTGCAGCTTTTGCGTCAGCGCCTGGAGCAGGCAGCTGAGCAGGCCGGCTTTGCACTTGAGGAGCAAAGGCTGACCCAGGAGCTGGCCCTGCTTGCGGACAAGGTGGATGTCAGCGAGGAGCTGACCAGGTTGCAGAGCCATCTGCAGTTCCTGCAGGAGATGCTGGAATCTGACTCCGGGGGCGGGCGCAAGCTGGATTTTATGCTCCAGGAGTGTTTCAGGGAGATCAATACCTGCGGGAACAAGGCCCAGGATTCCAGGGTCAGCAGGCTGGCGGTGGAGTTCAAGAACGAGCTGGAAAAGTGCAGGGAACAGGTTCAGAATCTGGAGTAGGATATGGCGCTTAGACATCTTTTGAATATAGGCTTTGGCAATTCAGTGGTGGTTTCCAGGGTGGTGGGCATTGTCAATCCTGGATCTTCACCCATGCGCAGGCTGCGGGAGGACGCCAGGCAGGAGGGGCGCCTGGTGGACGCCACCCAGGGCAGGAAGACCAGGTCCATCATTATCACGGATTCCAATCATGTCTTCCTTTCCGCATTGCAGGCAGAGACCATAGCCCAGCGCTATTCAGACAAGGGGTCCCAGGATGCAGCCTAGGGAGAAAGGGCTGGCCCTGGTTATCTGCGCCCCTTCAGGCGCAGGCAAATCTACCCTGATCAACAGGCTGCGGGCGGAATTTTCAAGCTTTTCCTTTTCAGTGTCCTACACTACCAGACAGCCCAGAAAGGGAGAGTTCCAGGGCAGGGAATACCATTTTGTAGACCAGGAGGAGTTCCAGCGCCTGATCCAAGAGAGTTTTTTCGCGGAATGGGCAAAGGTGCACGATAATTACTACGGCACTCCTTTGCAGGAAAGTCGGGACCTTATGGCCCAGGGCAGGGACCTGATATTCGATATAGATGTGCAGGGCGCCAGGCAACTGCGGCAAAGCCTGGAGAGGGCAGTGTTTATCTTTATTCTGCCCCCTTCCAGGCTGGAGCTGGAGTCCAGGCTGCAAAGGCGCGGGGCAGAGGAGCCAGTGGTCAGGCAAAGGCGCCTGGAGGCAGCCAGGCAGGAGCTTTTGGCTGCAGAGGAGTTTGAGTACTGGGTCTTGAATCAGGATCTGGAAGAAGCCTACCAAAGACTGCGGGGTATATACCTGGCCCAGAAGTCCAGGCCTGGGCAGCAGCCTGGTCTATTGCACAGTATCCTAGCGACGTGGGAATAGAAATAAATAGAATTGCAAGGACAAAGCCTTATGCCAGAAAAAAACAAGCCTTCCGGGATGCAGCAGGACGCAGCAGGAGAGAAAACCCCTCCCAAGCCAGTGGATGAGCGGGGCAGGATCAAGGGGGTTTTTTCCACCCAGACCGTGTCCAAGATAGGCACTGGCAGCACCTCGCAAAAGTCAGTGCAGAAGCAATACTTCATGGTGGTGGAGCAAGAGGACGGCCAGGTGGAGGTGCAGTATCTGAACAAGAACTATGTCCCTGCTGGTCCTAAGCGTCTGGTGCCCAAGGATGAAATCCTGGAGCAGTTTTCCCCTGAGCCAGAGTTTTATGCTCATACGGTGTATCCCAAGATGCGGGAGCTGCAAAAGACCGTGGCCCGGGCGGACAGGCACAGGCAGCGGGGGGAGAACTACAGTGCGGAGTATGAATACGGCAACGCCCTGAAGGTGGACGAGGAGAATATCCGGGCCAATTTCGGCCTGGGCCTGACCTATCTGGATCGCGGGGCTACTGACAAGGCTGACGATATCTTCAAGAGGCTGGTTCAGCTGGATGCTGCCTTTGAGGAGGAGCACAAGCACCTGTTCAACGACTTTGGGATCAGCCTGCGCAAGAACAAGATGTATGAGCAGTGCCTGCAATACTACAAAAGGGCCCTGGAGCTGAGTAAAACAGATGAGCACCTGCTGCATAACGTGGCCAGGCTTTTGTTTGAGCAGGGCAAGGTCAAGGAGAGTGCCAAGTATTTGGAAAAGGCCCTGAAATTGAATCCGGACTTTGAAGAGGCTAAGCAATTCATGCGGTATCTGGAGCAAAAGGGCTATCTGGACTAGATCATGCACTGCAGCTGGAGATTTAGTTCCACCCAGGGTGGACAGGAGCCAGCAGATATAGACAGCTGGGCCAGGGAGCTGAACATTTCCCGCTTTCTGGCCAGGCTGCTTTGGCATCGGGGTGTTTGCAGCTTAAGGGAAATGGATCTTTTTCTCAGCCCTGGCCTGCGCCACTTGCCTGGGCTGCAGGATTGGCCCCAGCTGGAAGAGGCTGCCCAGTTCCTGGCTGATGCTTTGGCCCAGGGCAAGACCCTGGCGGTCTGGGGGGACTATGATGTGGACGGGATGACCTCCACCGCCCTGGTGCTGGATTTCCTGCGCTGCAGGGGCTGCAGGGCACTGCACTATATCCCGCACCGCCTGGATGAAGGCTACGGGCTGAATCTGCAGGGCTTACAAGAGCTGGCCAGCCAGGGTGCTGAGCTTTTGCTAAGCGTGGATTGCGGGGTGGCGGATCTGCAAGAAGTGCAGCAGGCCAGGGAATTGGGCCTGCAGGTGGTAATCACTGACCATCATCTGCCTGGGGATAGACTGCCCCAGGCCCGGGCAGTGGTCAACCCCAGGCTATGCGATTGTGGCTACTCCAACCTGGCAGGGGTGGGGGTGACCTTTTTGCTCATGTGCCGACTAAACAGGCTCCTGCCAGGGGAGCCCCTGGATATGCGCCAGTATCTGGATCTGGTGGCCCTGGGCACCATAGCGGATGTGGTGGAGCTTAGTCTGGAGAACCGCATCCTGGTCAAAAACGGCCTGTTGGTCCTGCAGGAAGCCAAAAGGCCGGGGATTTTTGCTTTGAAAGAGGCCAGCAGGCTTCCACCCACAGCCCCGCTGGGCAGCGGCCAGGTGGGCTTCAGCCTGGCGCCTAGGTTGAATGCTGCAGGCCGCATGGGCGAAGCGGATCTGGCTTTGGAGCTGCTTTTGGCCCCGGATCTGAGTACTGCCAGACCCCTGGCCGCCCAGCTGGACAAATTGAACCAGAAGAGGCAGCAGCAGGAGCAGGGCATTCTGGAGCAGGCCCTGGAGCAGGCAGAGGAACAAAAAGACAGCCCAGGCTTGGTCCTGTATGCAGAAGACTGGCATCCGGGGATTATCGGCATAGTGGCCTCCAGGGTAGTGGAGCGCTATTATAGGCCGGCTTTGCTGCTGACTCGGGACGGAGCTGGGCTCAAGGGCTCTGGCAGGAGTATTCCCGGGTTTGATCTTTTCCAGGGCCTAAAGGATTGCGAGCCTTGTCTTCACTCCTTTGGCGGCCACCGTCAGGCAGCAGGCTTAAGTCTGGAGCAAAATAAGCTGCAGGAGCTGCAGGAGCTTTTTCCTCAGGCGGTTACTGCCCAGCTGGGCCTGGATCTGCCTGGACCCAGCCTGCAGCTGGAGGCCAGGCTGGGTTTGAATCTGGTGGACCTGCAGCTGGTGCAGGAGCTGGACCTGCTGCAGCCCTTTGGCCCGGGCAACTCCAGGCCCCTTTTTTGTTCCCCTGCCCTGAAGGTGCAAAAATACAAGGTTATCGGGCAGAATCACGTCTCTTTGCAGCTGCGGGACGAAAAGGCAGGGGTGAGTATGCCAGGCAAGGCCTGGCGTCAGGCTGAGAACCTGGGCCCGGAGGTGGCTGGAGGCAGCCTGCAGCTGGCTTATACCCCGCAGCTGAATCACTTCAATGGCCTGACCAGCATCGATCTGGTGATCCGGGACTGGCGCTGTCTGGGGCAGGGCTGAAACCGTTATCTGTTAACGCTTAACGGTTATCAGGACTCAGAATCTGAGCACATAGCCGATAATTGTTAACCGATAACCAATAACAGATAACAATATGCAAATCGACTTCCAATCCAGACTGAATCCCGCCCAGCTGGAGGCGGTGACCAGCACCCAGGGGCCGCTTTTGGTAATTGCAGGCGCAGGCAGTGGCAAGACCAGGACCATTATCTATAGGTTGGCCTATTTGGTGCAGCAGGGGGCAGATCCTTCCAGGATTTTGCTTTTGACCTTCACTCGCAAGGCTGCCCAGCAGATGCTGACCAGGGCCGGCAGGCTCCTGGGCCGGGAACTGCAGGGTGTGGTTACCGGGGGCACCTTTCATTCCTTTGCCCACGGGATCCTGCGCAGGCACGGACCCTTGCTGGGCCTGCAGAGCAGCTTTACCATCCTGGACAAGGCAGACGCTGAGAGCGTGCTCAAGCAGGTCCGGGATCTGCAGGGCATTGCGCCCAGGGACCGGCTGTTTCCCAGGAAGAATACGGTCTCAGCCTTGATCAGCAAAAGCAGGAACAAGGAGCTGCAGCTGCAGACAGTCCTGGAGAGGGAATCTCCGCATCTAGTGCATTATGCCCCGGACCTGGAGAATATATTCCGGGCCTATCAGGACTTCAAGCAGGAGCATGCCCTGCTGGACTACGACGACCTGCTTTTCCGCCTGGAAGAGCTCCTTTTGCAGCACCCGGAGCTCAAACAGAGTCTGGCAGCAGAGTACACCCACATCATGGTGGACGAGTTCCAGGACACCAATCTGGTCCAGGGCAGGCTGGTGCAGCTGTTGAGCGGACAGGAACAGAATCTGATGGCTGTGGGCGACGACGCTCAGTCCATCTATTCTTTTCGCGGGGCCACAGTGAGCAATATCCTGCAGTTCCAGGAGGCCTTCCCAGAAGCCAAGATTGTCAAGCTGGAACAGAACTATCGCTCCACCCAGCCCATTTTAAGCCTCAGCAACCAGATCCTGGCCCAGGCCAGGGAGAAGTTCGAGAAGAATCTCTTCTCCGAGCGCACAGAAGGAAGCAGCCCGGAGATCCTGCGCTCCATAAGCGACCAGACCCAGGCCAGGGTGATCATGCACAGGATAAGACAGCTGCAGGAAAGCTACCAGCTGCAGGACATGGCTGTCCTGTTCCGGGCAGGGTTCCAATCCTACCCCCTGGAGGTGCTCCTGAACCGGGAAGGGCTGGAATACCAGAAGTTCGGCGGGATCAAGTTCTCCGAGGCCGCGCATATCAAGGATGTCCTGGCCTTTTTTAAGCTGGTGCAGAACCCGGCAGACCTGCCTGCCTGGCAGAGGTGCATGGCCCTGGTGCCCCAGGTGGGGGCCAAGAGGTGCATGCAGCTCTACTCCAGTTTGTTTAAGGAGGACAGGTCCTATCTGCATCGGGCCTGCAAAAAGAACCAGGAGCTGAGTCGAGTGGTTGATCTCCTGCAGGAGCTGCGCAGCAAGCAGCCTTCCCCTTATCAAGCCCTGGAGCTGGTCTTGGATTACTATCAGCCCAAGCTCTGGGAACTCTATCCTGACGACTACCCCAAGCGCCAGACAGGCCTGGACCAGCTGGCCCAGATCTGTTCCGCATACGTGGATCTGGAGCAGTTTTTGGCTGATATGAGCCTGGAGGCTCCGGAGCAGCAGGAAAACAGGCCCTGGAACCAGGACCTTTTGACCCTATCCACAGTGCACTCAGCCAAGGGCCTGGAATGGCCGGTGGTGTTCATCCTGGACCTGGTGGAGGACAGGTTCCCCTCCAGGCACGCTGCCCTGGATGAGCAGGCCCTGGAGGAAGAGCGCAGGCTGTTCTATGTGGCCTGCACCAGGGCCAAGGACTACCTGGGACTGTGCGTGCCCCAGAGCCTGCATAACAGGTTCAAGGGTTCAAGCGAGCCAGTGACCTCCAGCCCCTTTGTGCGGGAGCTGCAGCCAGGCAATTTCCAGGAGTACCAGGAGCAGTACAGCGGAGCCCTGAAGAGCACCGAGCTAAAGACGGGGCAGGGGGCCAAGGAACCTGAAGTTCAGACAGCCACCAGGATGCAGGACCTGGGCTTTTGCAAGCACAGGATCTTCGGCAGGGGCAAGGTGGTCAAGTTCGTACCCCCCAACAAGTACCAGGTCAACTTCCCGGGATTCGGGCTGAAGATGGTCATCCAGGATTACATCCAGCTGGAGGGGTAGGGCTGGGACTGAGAAGATGCCAGCGCAAAGCTGTATTTGCTAGAAGCCAGAGCTTGGAAGACATTGCAGCCGCTCTGTACAGTTGGTTCCTATTGATTGTCTGCAAGAAGCCCAAGATCCGCAGCACAAAACCTTAAAAGAGATACAGAATGAATCCCACTGCCCCGGATATCCGCTGGCAACAGAGGTTCAAGAACTATCAAAAGGCCCTTGCCCAGCTGAGCAAGTTCATACACAAGGGAGAGCTGTCGGAGTTGGAGGAACAAGGGCTGATCAAGGCCTTTGAGTACACATACGAGCTGGCCTGGTCCACATTGAAGGATTTTCTTGAATATCAAGGGCATGCAGAGATTTATGGATCAAGGGACTCTATCCGCAAGGCCTATGAGCTAAACTTGATACAAGACGGGCAGGGCTGGATGGATATGCTGCAAAGCAGGAACCAGACCTCGCATACCTACAATGAAGAGACAGCCCGGGAAATTTGTCAGGCTGTGCAAAAGAGATATTTTCAGCTCTTCCAACAGCTGCAGGACAAGCTGAATGCATTATATTCAGAAGTCAGCAGGGCTGATAATCAGGACAGGCAGCATGAATGACCTGCCAAAAAGGGATCTGGAAAAGATTCAGCATGTGCTTGCAAGGTATCCTCAGGTTGAAGAAGCTGTACTGTTTGGATCTTGGGCCAAGGGTACTGCCAAGCCAGGTTCAGATATAGATTTGGCTCTCAAGGGCTCTGCAATCAACCTGCAGGTGTTGAACAGCATAAGCCAAGACCTGGAGGAGCAGCTTATTCCCAATGCTATTGATCTGTGCATATATGAAAGAATCCAGGACCCGGATGTCTTGGATCATATCCAACGGGTGGGAAAGACGATTTATTTCAGATCCAGCCTGCTGGATTGATAATGCCAGGCTGATAAACGGCTTGTCAGCCTGTGATACGGCCCAGGGGCCCGGCTTCCCTAGTGTGTTTTTGATGGTGCAAGTTGGAGCAGATGAGTGCTATTTGCGGCGGGCATCAATGCTCAAAGGACTCCAGCACCCTTTGCCCTGCCTCCCTGACCCTTTGCACTGGCCCTGCATCGCTGTCCAGGAAGATTGCGTCCCAAGGGTAATGGGTACCGTATCTGCCAAAGCAGCCGAAGACCTCACTGCGGTCAAACTTGGCCTTGAGGTCGAAGCCAGGCCTGGGCACGCAGACCAGGTCAGGCTTATGCTCATAGCTGCAGCCTGGATAGAGCTCTTCCCCTTCCAGGATATCCTGCAGTACCCGCTCCCCCTGCCAATAGAGTCCCTGCAGCCTGGTCTTGATCTCCTGGCGCAGGCTTTCCTGCTGCCTGGCCTGCACCCGGCCCCTGGAGTAGCTAGATTGGGTGTGCAGATATATCCTGCCTGGATCCAGGGCAAAGGCCAGGCTCCTGGGCGAGATCACTGTGCTGTCCCACTGGCTTTGGGGGGCAGATGCAAGCTCCAGAAAGCCCTGCTGCTTGAGCCAGGCATTCAGGTCCACCTCTATTTTCAGCCGGACAAAGCCGTGGTCAGCCAGGACCAGGAGGCGCTTGGGCTCTGGCAGGTCTTGGTAGCGGCTGAGGACCTCGCAGATGACTCTGTCCCAGTCCTGGATGAGCTCCATGCAGGGCTGATGCCAGGGGTGATCCTCTTCTTCCAGGGCAGGGTACAAGAAATGCCCCAGGCGGTCCAGTTCAGTAAGCACGAACACAAACAGGTTCCAGGCCAGATCCGGCCAGAACATTTCCAGGGCCTTTTGCCTGGAGCGCAGGCAGGCCCTTAGCTCTCCCAGCAGAAAATCCGGGTCCTGGGCTCCCTTGTTGGTGTCCGCATCCAGCTTGTAGCCTTCCTGGCGCAGCTTGGGCAGCAGGAAGCCGGGATGCACAGCTCTATCCATATCCAGGGCCACGAACCCGGAAACCAGCATGCCTGGAATGGCCCGGGCAGGGTAGGTGTTGGGCAGGTTGATCACCCTGCTCTGCAGGTGCTTTTCCCCCAGCCGGTCAAATATGGTGGGGCACTGCACCTGGGAGAAATCCGCTATCTGCAGCTGGTAGCTGACTGGATCCAGGCTGGTGAATCCGAATATGCCGTGGATTTCAGGTCCGGTTGCGGTATAAAAGGAGGTCCAGTTCACAGGGGATAGCTCAGGCAGCTCGGAGTAGATGCTGCAGGCTCCCTGCTCCAGGATGTATTCCAATCCAGGCAGGTGCCTTTGTTTGCAAAGGCTCCGGGCTAGCCCCAGGGAGAGGCCGTCCAAGCCCAGAACCAGCATTCTAGGTTCCTTGTTGCTGTGAAGAATCTGCAATTTGCGGCTCCTGGCATAAATAAAGATGGATTATGTAGCGTTGAACTCCCTGAGCGCCTCTTGGTATTAGCCTGTTTTGTGCCGCAGGCAGGGAGTTATACCAGTACAGGGGTGTTTTGGCCAGTAGAGAAAGGAAAGAATGGGTTTTTATTGCTTTGGGTAAGCCTGCCCAGGCAAAACGAATTGACTTGGGCCCAGTCAGGGTTTACATTTTGTGTTTAGCCCGGGTGGCGGAACTTGGTAGACGCAAGGGACTTAAAATCCCTGGGAGTAACCCTCCGTGCCGGTTCGATTCCGGCCCCGGGCACCA
>JBNJDO010000003.1:0-83958 GCA_051744965.1 Thermodesulfobacteriota bacterium
CCCTGGGAGCTCTGGGCCTGGCAGGGATGTGGGCCGCAGTATTCGCCGACGTGGGCGTGGCCCTGCTGGCGGTGCTGAATGCCCTCAGGGTCATGCGCTGAGGCAGAAATCCTCATTCCGAATAGGATTAGGACCACGACAACGATTAAGACTGATTGAGCAGCCTTGCAGCCTTAAGCATTCAGCCCTGGAGCATTCCAGCCAGCACCAGGAAGAGCCCTGCCTCCAGGACCTCGTTCAGCGCGCCCAGGGTATCCCCGGTCACACAGCCCAATTGCCTTTGATAGAAATATATCCCTGCCCCTAC
The DNA here is from genome assembly GCA_051744965.1 of Thermodesulfobacteriota bacterium. Lineage (GTDB taxonomy): Bacteria > Desulfobacterota > Desulfovibrionia > Desulfovibrionales > Desulfothermaceae > CAZBUB01. The sequence goes on from JBNJDO010000003.1 coordinate 308, forward strand.
CATCAGGACAAAGACCAGGTTCAAGGCCAATCCCGCCCAGCCCAGGAAGATCGAGCCCAGCAGCAGTGGGCCCAGCCCCCAAAAAGCAGCAAGCTTCATTTTGCTGCTGAAAAAGGCCTGGCCTGTGCCACCGTCAGGTCTGCCATAGGGCAAAAAACGCATGGCAAACAAAAGCCCCAGCCTGGAATATCCCGGAACCAATAACAGCACCAGCCAGCGCTTTTCCTGCAAGAAGCCCAAGGATCCAGCCTTGAGTGCCAAAACCGAGACAATGGCCAACAGGGCCATGATCCCGATCCTGCTGTCCTTCATAATCTCCAGGGCCCGCTCCCGGCCCTGGTGGCTGAAGAGCCCGTCAGCAGAATCCCCCAACCCGTCCAGATGCAGTCCGCCTGTAAGCAAAATGAGCAAAACCGTATCCAGAATGCCCACCAAAGGGGCAGGCCAGATAAGCAGAGCCAGGCTGTCCACAACAGCCAAGATCCCGCCCAGCACCAGACCTACCAGGGGGAAATAGGCCAGCATAGCCATGGCTTTGAACTCTGCGCCCCGGCCTGCAGGCAGGATGCTTAGGAACCCCAGGGCTGCCCTGAAGTGCTGGATAAAATCTTGTCTCGCCATAGACTATTACTTGATCCGCACCGGGATCCCGGCCACCAGCCAGAAAACCTGTTGCGCGGCAGATGCCATTTGCTGATTGAGTATCCCGGCCAAATCTCTGAAAAGCCTGGATATCTCCTGCAGGGGCACTATGCCGCAGCCCACCTCATTGGCCACCAGAATCACTCTGCCCCGGGCTGCCTGCAGGCTGGCCTGCAGATCATTGAAGCGCTCCCTGATCTGCTCCTGGCTGAGGTCCTGCTCCAAAAGGTTTCCCAGCCACAAGGTCAGGCAGTCTGCTACCAATACAGCTTCAGGGTCCTGCTGGTCCTGGATGCAGCCCGGCAAGTCAAAGGGCTCTTCCACGGTGCGCCAGCCTGGGCCCCGCTCCTGTTTGTGCCTGGCCACCCTGTCTTGCATCTCTGCATCCCGCACCTGACAGGTAGCCACAAATATCCTTTTGCCTTGCGGGTACTCCCTTGCCAGCTCCAGGGCCTGAGCGCTCTTGCCGCTTTTGCAGCCACCCAGAACCAGAATTGTCTCCTGCTTTTGCACTGGACTACTCCCTCCAGGTGATTTGCGGCGGCCTGCGCAACGGCAGGCGCTGATACTTGACAACCGGATAACCCAGAAGCATAGCCCCAAAACAAGCATGCCCCTGGGGCAGATCCAGGGCCTCTTGCATATCCGGCCAGGACTGGGCTGCTGCTGAAAAAAAGCCTCCCCAGCAGGCGCCTAAGCCAAAGCTGGGTGCTGCCAGCTCCAGATAGCTAAGGGCAATGGTGCAGGCAGCTGGTGCTGTGGGATCATTTTGCTCTGCATGGGCCACCACCACATGCGGGGCTGTGCGGCAGATAGGATCAAAGCCTGCCTCCCAGGCGGCGACCACCCTGGGCAGAAACATATCCTGAGCCAGTGGATGGTCCTCACTGATCATGTACCGCATCCACTCCACCACTTTTCCTGCCAGCTCCAGGACCCTTTGTCTGTTGTGGAGCACCATCCAGCGCACAGGCTGCCTGTTGTGCCCTGAAGGCGCAAAGCTGGCCACGCGGATCAACCGCTGCAGGATCTCCTGGTCCACAGTCTTTTGCTTGTAACTGCGAATAGAGCGTCTGGAGCGCAGGAAGTGTTCCACCCTCTCCGGGGAGAGCTGCCACTGGGTCTGAACCTCAGGGCAGTCCTGGGGAGCCATGGCCTGGTGGCTGAGCGCGCCTGCAGGACAAACAGTCACGCAATGTCCGCAGCTGATGCAGTACCTTTCTGCTTCCGGGATCGGTCTGGGAAACCCACTTTCCGGATCCATCTCCACCAGCCCAGCAGGGCACTCCATTTGGCACAGGCCATCCTGATTACACTTCTCTGTGTCCACTGTAAACAAAGGCATAATCATCTCCAGTTAGTTAGTAGGCTGAACAATTGCCTTTATCCAGGAAAAGGCTCAGCAGGTCAAGTGAAAGCCGGCACAGACCCTTTTGCCCTGGGAATAGAGCTCGTTGAACCTGGTTGCAGCCTCCTGGCTGGGCAGTTCGATCAACTGGATGCCCCTTTTCTGCAGCTCTGCTCCCAGCTTGGAGGTGCTCTGCATCAATCCGGGACTACCCTTGCCCAGGACCAGCACCTCAGGGTTTTCTTCCAATATGTCCTGGACATCAGAGACATCCACCTGATGTCCGGTCCTACGCCACCAGGAATCTTGGACCCTGCCGTCAGTCAGGATCTTCACATCCTGGCTATAGCTCCGCCCCTTGATCTTGATCCTGCCAAAGCTGTAATCCTCTATCATTGGCCACCTCCTGGTATTGAGATTGACTTCGACACAGCAAGGGGATTTTAAAAAAAATGCGAGTTCGTAAAAGATCCTTGTAATATTGAGAGTTAAAAGTTAAAAGTACAACAAGTATTCCAGCAGGAGGAAAAGCTGTGCAGGACTATCACCAGACTTTGACCGAAGTGCAAAGGCATCTGGCCCAGCAGTATCTAAAGGACCAGGGCATACTGAACCAGCCCGGAGTCTCTGCGGCCTGCAAGATCGATCCCTTCCACTACCTGGTCCTGGAGCCCTCATTTTTCCTCTCCTTGGCCAAGTGGAGCGGATACAGGCCCCTGCTTATCCAGGAAACCCTGCTGCGCACCGGAAACCTGCTGCGCCTGGCAGACAGGGAGGATTTCTCTGTGGACTTGAGCGTGACCTGGGATCCTGACATGCACCCTTTGCGGATCAAGGCAGGCTTTGTGCTGGCAGATTTTATTGACAGCGGACTCAGGATCTATGCCCAGCAAAAGGATGTACTCCCAGTGTCTGAGCTCAAGATCCTGTCACAGGAGCGCCAGCGCCTGCAGGAACTCTTCCAGGGCAAGACCCAGTTGGGCGAACTGGCATTTGCCTGAGCCCAGACCTGCAAAATCAGTCCCTTCAACCCGGCTTAGCCTCCACCCACTGCAGGGAAAAATGCCACCTTATCTCCATCCTGCAAGGCCTTATCCAGATCTACGTGCCTGCTGTTCACAAAGCAGACCTTGACCTCCTGCTCCCCCACTCCAAGCTTGTACAGCAAGGCACGCGGAGTATCTCCAGATTCCAGGGGGTAAGCCTGGCTGTTATCAGGCTGGTATTTGGCCAGGGTAGCGTAGAGCTTGAGCTGTACCTGCATTTATCATCTCCAATAGCCTTTTCAACTGCTTCCTATCTGCTCACCTTGTGCATTACAAGGCACTGGGAACCTGCTAAAACCCTAATCCTGCCCCAAGCTTCCAATCAGGAAGACAGCTGGCCTGGAATCCAGGCATTGTGATACGGTAGTGGTGCAAAAAAAGCCCTGAGCCAGAGGCAGTAGCTGCATACAACTGCTCCCCGTACACCGGATGTCCGGCATGGGCCAGATGGGCCCTGATCTGGTGCCTGGCGCCCTTGAGGATTCTGACCCGGACCAGGCTAAGGCCAGCACCTGGCAAAAAGGCCAGGGGCCAGACATGTGTCCTGCGCAAGGGCTCGGCCTTTTGTCCCTCCAGGATCCTGACCTTGCGCCTGCGGGCTGTGTCCAGGGCCTGATCCAGGCACAGCTCCTCTAAAATCCTGCCCTGGGCCAGGGCCAGATAGGACTTTTGCACCCGGCCTTGCTCCTGCAGCCTTTGATACCTTGCCTGATGCCTGTTGCTGGCTGCCATCAGGATCAAACCCGAGGTATCCCTGTCCAGACGATTCAAGAGCAAGGGTCTTTTGCCAGGGAGAATATCCCCCAGGATATCCTCCAGACCGGGCTCTCCTCGCAGCCCGGGACTTGAGGAATGCACCCCGGCAGGCTTATATAGGGCCAGATATTCCTGTCCCTTGCAGACTATCTGCACCTTTTCCCGCAGTTCCTTGCTGCACTGCAGAGCCTGCTCAGAAGCGGGCCAAGGCAAATAGCTGATCCTGTCACCGGTTTGCAGCCTATGGCCCTTTGTACCCGGCAGTCCATTCACCTGCACCACCAATTGCCGCCATTTGCCGCGCACAAGACGCAGCCCGCCCAGACCTGCCTCCTGGGCCAGGAAAGTGTCCAGCCTGCTTCCAGCCCAGCTCCTGGAGGCCTGCAAGGTTATCCTTGCCCTTTGCCCCTTCTGCCCCAAGCCTGGAAAACTGCCCTGCTCCTCTACTTGCACCTGCTTCTGCCCCCTATCATCTGCCAATGGTCTCCCAGCATAAATATCTTATCCTTCATGGGCATTATGGATGCCATAGGATTTAAGCTTGCGGTGCAGATAGCTCCGCTCCAGGCCGATGGCCTCTGCCAGCCTGGACACATTGCCCTGGAATTCCTCCAGCTTGGCAGCCAGAAACTCCCGTTCGAACTCTGCCCGGGCCGACTTGAAATCCTGGCTGCCTGTTCCCGGGGCTGTTTCAGTCAACTCTGGGCTATTTTGTTCTGTTATCTCCCTGGGCAGGTCCTGGATCTCAATCCTTTGTCCGGCATGCATGATCAGCATCCTCTCCACAAAATTCTTGAGCTCCCTTACGTTTCCAGGCCAGACGTAGTCCTGCATCTTGCGCAGGGCCTTCTCGCTGAACTCCAGGGTTCGAAAGCCGTTTTCCCTGCAAAGCTGATCCATGAACTCCTGCACCAGCAGGGGCAAATCCTGAATACGCTCCTTTAGCCTGGGCACATGCAAGGGAAAGACATTCAGGCGGTAAAAAAGATCCTCCCGGAATCTCCCAGCCCGGATCTCTGCAGGCAGATCCTTGTTGGTGGCCACTATGACCCGCACATCCACATTTACGGTCTTGCCCCCTCCCACCCTTTCGAAACTTTGTTCCTGCAGGATGCGCAAGATCTTGGCCTGGGTCTTCAGGCTCATATCCCCGATTTCATCTAAAAACAGGGTGCCTTTGTGGGCCAGTTCGAACTTGCCTATATGGGTCTTTTCCGCTCCAGTGAATGCACCTTTTTCGTGCCCAAAGAGCTCGCTTTCGATCAACTCATCAGGAATGGCAGCACAATTTACTGCTATCATGGGCTTTTTGGCCCGCTTGCTCTTTCTGTGCAGATCCCGGGCCACTATTTCCTTGCCAGTGCCATTGTCCCCTGTAATCAAAACCCAGGCCTCTGTGGGCGCCACCCGCTCAATCTGGGCCTTCAGCTCCTGGATAGGTCTGCTCTGCCCAGTGATCTCCTGCACATAGTCCACTTTGACCCTGGAGCGCAGATCCTGGTTCTCCTGCTGCAACTTCCTGAACTCCAGGGCCTTGTTCGTGGTCAGCACCACTTTATCCAGGGACAGGGGCTTTTCAATGAAATCAAAGGCCCCTTTCTTGATGCTCTCCACTGCAGTCTCGATATTGCCATGTCCGGAGATCATGACTACAGGCAGCTCGCTGTGGTCCCGCCGCACCCGCTCCAGGATCTTGATCCCGTCCTTGCCTGGAAGCCAGATGTCCAGATAGAGCAAATCCGGCTCCTCCCGGTCCAAAATCTGCAGGGCCTCTTCCCCGCTGCTGCAGGTTTGGATATGGTAGCCTTCGTCTTCCAGGATCCCGGCCAGGGAGATCCGAATGTCTTCCTCGTCGTCCACAACCAGTATGCTGGGTTTGGAGTTGAGCATATTAAGTCCCTTGCAATCTAATCCTTGCTGCCTGGCTTAAGCCGGCAGCTCCACAATGAATATACTGCCCCGGGGCCGGTTGGGCTGGACCCGGACATAGCCCTGATGGTCAGTGACTATGGATTTGACAATGGTCAGCCCCAGGCCGGTATTGCCCTTCTTGCGGGAGAAATAAGGCTCGAACATTCTGCCCTGCTCCTCAGGGCTGAATCCTGGACCGTTATCCTTGACCTGGATGCTCACCAGACCACTCTCCCTGTCCAGTTCAGCTTTGACCTCTATCCAAGGCTCAGGCTGGCCTTTGAGTACTTCGCTGGCATTGGTCAAAAGATTGATCAACACTCTTCTAAGAGCCAAACGATCGAATCTGAACTCAGGCAGATCCCTGTCCATTTCCAGATTCCACTGGATTTCTGCATGGCTGTTCTGGAACAGGCCCACTACTTCCTGCAGCAGGGGCTGCAAGCTGCCTTGCTCAGGGCTGACCTCTGGCAGTTTGGCAAAGGAGGAGAACTCCTGCACCATCTGCTGCAGATGCTCCACTTGGCGCACTATAAGGCCGGTGCATTGACTGAAGGCCTCTTCCTGTACCCAGGAGCTGTATCTGCGCTCCAGACGTTGGGCTGAGAGCTTTATAGGGGTCAGGGGATTCTTGATCTCATGGGCGATTCTCCTGGCCACCTCCCTCCAGGCTGCCATGCGCTGCATGCGGTCCAGCTCTGTTATATCCTCAAAGACCATGACCATGCCCATGTTCTCCCCTTGATCAGAGCGAAGGCTCAAGGCATTGATCAACAGCTTGCGCTGGGAATCTCCCAACTGAATATCCAATTGCCTTTGCCAATGGGTCTGGGGGGAATGCCTTAGCCTCTCCAGGGCCTCGCTGAAAAGGGGCATATACTCCTGGGGCAAAAGCTCGGTCACTTTGCGGCCCAACAGCATGTCACTGTTGGAGGACAGGATCTCCAGGGCAGCCCTGTTCACAGTGCTGATCCTGTCCTCCTGATCCAGGGAGATCACCCCGGAAGTAATGTTGTTCAGCACTGCCTCCATGTATTTGCGCCTTTGCTCCAGCTCCAGATTCTGCCTGGCCAGATCCTGGTTGGCCTGGCTCAACCTCTCCTGGCTCTTCTCCAGGTCAGCAGCCATTTCATTGAAGGACTGCACCAAAAGCCCCAGCTCATCTCCGGATTGATCCTCCAGGCGGACCCCCAAGTCCCCGTCAGCAATGCGCCTGGTGCCCAGGGACAGGGCCTGGATCGGAGCGGAGATCTCCTTGGCCAGCCTGAATCCGAACCACATGGAGCCAAAGATGATCAGCATGGTCATCACTGCCAGGAGAAGATAGAAAGCGCTTTTCAAGGGGTTCTTCAGGGTCTTCAGCTGCTTGTACTCTTCCACGCCTTGTACAATCTGCTCCAGCTTGGCCAAGAGGCCCTGCTCAACTGTCGCGCCCAGGATCAAATAGCCGGATCTAGTCTGATCCACTGGGAACACCCCCAGCACCAGGTCCTTATCCTCGGCACTGAACAACTCAGACCAGAATTCAGGATCCTCCTTGATTCCCTGCCAGCTCACCTCGGATTTGATCTCTTCCCATCTATCCTCCCAGGCCTGCCCGGCATGCCAATTCTGCTCCTGCAGTCCTGGAGAAAGCACGCCAATCAGGCCTAAGCCGTACTCCTTTTGCTTCTGACGCAGGAAGCTGTCCATGGCAGAAGCTCCCCAGAGGAGACCCATGCCCCTGATTTCCTGCACTATATACTCGCCTTGCCTCTGCAGCCTATCCTGGGATCTGGAATAAAAGGTCCTGCCCACTTGCAGGGATTGCTCCATGGAGCTGTCCAGCTTGGTCTGGAACCAGTAGTCCACAGAGGTCTGCACAAACCTGACCGCCACCAGAAACATGAGAATGGTGGGTATAAGGGACAAGGAAATAAAGGCCAGCACCAGCCTGGTGCGCAGCTTGGAGCCCCTTACATTGCGCCTGCGCTCCAGAAAAAGCTTTACCGAGTTGCGCAGCACCAAAAACAGGATCAGTAAGAGCAGGATCAAGTTTAGATTGAAAACCGCCAGGAAAAGGTAGGAATTGACCCCAAAGAACTTGAGCTCGATCCAGCTAAAGACAATGATCAACAAAAAGGCCCCCAGGGCCAGCAGGAATTCAGCCTTTCTCTTCTTGCTGGATTCAATCTTGGAAAGTTGGGCCTTTATGGAGGAGACACTCATATTCTTAATACTTGAAATCCATCCTGTATTTCTTCTCCGGCATCAGATCCCAGGACCAAAAGAAAAGGGACTTTCTAAGCCACCAGGGCACGTTGGAGCGCTTCAGGTTAAGCCTTAGCTCCACTGCATACTCCTCTCCTGGCTGAAGATCTTCCCAGCTGCCCAGACGCACCCTGAAGCCGGACCAGGCCTTGTGCAGCAGCTGGCCTAAATCCTGGCCTTCAAGGGTCTTATCCTGGCCTTTTTTGCTCAGAACAAAGCTTTCTTGCAAAGGCCGGCTCTTTAGCTCAAACTCCAGCGCCTTTTCCTGCAACAGGCTATCCATCCACCACCGCCTGTTGCGGAGCAACTTGGCCCTGCATTCCATGCGCAGCACGAGGCCTTCTAAAAGGCGCTCTTCAATGGCCTGCACGTCCAGGGCCTCTATCCCGTAGCTGAGCTGGATCTTGCCTGAGACATTGTCCAGGGCCATATCTTTAAGTTCCAGATCCTGGGCCCGGGCTTGGAGCGGAAATGCTGAGCAGCAGCAAAGCAGAGAAATGCAGAAGAATAGGACCAACCTGGAACAAGACATTCATACCCCTTAAGGCCGCATTATTGTCCACCCAGTGCCCAGGCTGGACCAAAGTCTGGGCAGGAAAAAGACTGGCAGAGCATGGACCGGAAACCCAAACTGCTGCGAGTGGTCAACTCAGGCCAGGACAGACCATGCTCGGAACTTTTTTCCCATCTCAGGTCTGCCCCTGCCACATCAGACATTTTTATGGAAGTTTGCAAATTAATGCCTCTCAAGTCAAGATAGGGGCAAACAATGTAGGTTTCTGGATATGGCCAAAAATTTGGGTTTCATCTGGATCGGAAAGCTGAAAAAAAGCTTCTGGCAGGAGGCGGTACAGCACTACTGGCGCAGCCTGAGCAGATACTACCGACTGCAGGAGGTCTGTCTCAAGAACGCTCCAGCCTCCATGGGTCCAGAACAAAGCAGGCAAGAGGAAAGCAAAAGGATTCAGCAGAGGCTGGCCAACCGAGATAAAAGGATTGTCCTGGACATCAAGGGCAGGGCCTTGAGCTCTCCTGAGCTGGCCAGAATGCTGCAGCTCTGGCTCCAGGACAGCGAGCGCAGACCCTGCTTTGTTTTGGGGGGCTCTTTTGGCCTGGATTCTGCCATCTGCTCCCGGGCTGATTTCCTGCTCAGCCTGGGACCTATCACCCTGCCCCATGAGCTGGCCAGAGTGGTGCTCCTGGAACAACTCTACCGGGCATCTTGTATCAACCTCAATCACCCCTACCATCACTAACCCCTAAGGCAAGAGTCAAATTCAAGTCACCCCCCTGATTAAGGCTAAGGCACTCCTAGACCTGGCTCTGGGCTTGCTATCCTGCTTACAGCAACTTGGCCCGAGGTTTGCATGAGACGGAGAAAAATTCCCAATTCAAACAGGGAGAAAGCCATGTCTCAGCAGATTCCTCAGGAAATCATCCTGGCCCTGGGCCTGAACAAAAAGGAGCATTCCCAGCTGCAGAGCCAGCTGGGAGGGGAGCTGCAGCTAAAGAATTACCAGAGTCTAAGCCCTGAGCCCCTGACCCATCATCCCCCCCAGGAAGATCCCTTGCTAGTGCTTATACCTTGGCGGGTCTGGAAAAATCTGCCTAAGGTCCAGGGGACCTCCTTGCAGGGCGAGGAAGCCAAACTCATGCTGATTCAGCCCCAGGACACTGATCTGGGATCTGAACAGCTCCTCTCCCAATGTGTCCTGGGCATTATCTCTCCCGGACAAGACAGCGCAGAACTGGACAAGGCCCTGCATCAAGCCAGGGACTTCAGGGAGCAGCAAAACAAACTTAGCTTGATGGAACAGGAGATCCTTCTAGAAAGGGAACTCCTGCAGAGAAAAAACTCCCAGCTGCAATTCTTAAACAGGTTTATGCACCAGGCCAGCCAGAGCCTGGAACCGGAATTGATCCTGTCCCATGCCGCCAGAAATCTGGCAGATTTTGTTCCCTTGCAGCAACTAGGGGCCATCTTCTGGGAGCAGCCGGATAGCTCCAGAAGCAGAGCCTGCATTGTCTTGGACCACTCCCTTCCCCAGTCCAGCCTGGAACATTGGAGATCCCACCTGTTACAGGAGGCCGGGAAGCTGTCAGATTATGGCTTCCAGGAGCACAAGCAGCTAGCTCTGCCGCAGGTATTGGAAACCAGTGAATTCAACAGACAAAACATCCTGGACATTCCCTTGCTCCAGCAGGAACGCACCTTCGGCCTCATTTCCCTGCAAATACAGGACTTACAACATTTGGGCCAGGATGTACTGCAGACTCTAAGGCTGGCAGCCGAACATCTATCCCTGACCCTATACAATGCCTTCCAGATGTCCAGAACAAAAGATCTGGCTGACCTGGATCAGCTAACCGGGCTTTACAACCGCCGCTATTTCGACCACATTCTCAATCTGGAGAAAAAAAGGCACCAGCGGGAAAACCAGCCTTTGGGCCTGCTATTTCTGGATATTGATCATTTCAAGGACTTGAATGATAACTTTGGTCACCAGGCTGGTGATCTGGCCTTGCAGGAGCTGGGCAAGCTCTTGTGCTCCAGCCTCAGGGAAACAGATACTGCTGCCAGGTACGGAGGCGAAGAGTTTGTCTTGCTTTTGCCCAACACTGCCACAGAGCAGGCCACTATCCTGGCAGAAAGGCTGCGCCAGGAGGTAAGCAGGCTCAGAATTACCTACCAGGGCTGGGAACTGGGATTTACAGTCAGCATAGGAGTCAGCTCCATGATTCCGGATTTGGCCCAGGAAGGGAACCAGCTCCTGGAACAGGCTGATCAGGCCCTGTACCTGGCCAAGTCCCAAGGCAGGAACCTGGTCTGCATGGCAGCCGCAGGAACACCTTGTTCCTCTGGAGCCTGAGCCTGCAGGCCTAGCGCTGCTCAAAAAGATTTGAGCCAATCCTGGCAGCCCTGCGATTTCCCCTTGACATTGCTGCCTGAAAGTATAAAAATATTTATTTGTCTATCGCAAGGGCCTATAGCTCAGTTGGCAGAGCCACCGGCTCATAACCGGAAGGTCCCAGGTTCAAATCCTGGTAGGCCCACCATGAACAAAAGCGCGGCGCACAGGACCTGAATCATGAATATCCGCAGGGCCCCTGATCCGGAAAACTTCCTGGAAGTGCTTCCTTGACTGGCAGATCAAGGAAGCACTTTTTTTTCCGGCCCGATATAGCGCTGTGGTAAACAAGCCTGATTCGGGAAAAGGGATCTATTTTGCAGCTCGAACAACTCATTAGTTTCCTAGAAAGGACTGCGCCCCTGGAGCTTGCTGCCCAGTGGGACCAAAGCGGCATCCAGGCCTGTGGCCAGAAGCAGCAAGTCGAGAATTTGGCGCTTTGCCTGGATCCGGATCCGGAAATCATCTCCAGCGCCCTGCACTGGGGCGCGGATTTCATCCTCACCCATCATCCCTTGAGCCTAAGCCCTGGACTGCCTTGCCAGGAGAACAGCTATACAAAGGCCCTGCGCCTGCTCCTTTGCTCCGGGGCCTGGCTGTACAGTGCACATACCAGCCTGGATGTACAAATCAGGGGCCCGGCAGCCTGGCTGGCCAGGGATCTGGGCTGGCAAAACCTGCGGCCTGTGGATCCGGTGTCAGCTGCAGGATGGGGTGCATCAAGCGCAGACAGCCCCCAGGGGCCTGCAGGGACTGTGGGCTACGGGATCCTGGGCGAACTGGACCGGCCCTATACCCCTGCTGAGTTCTACCGTCTGCTAGGTCAGACCCTGGAGCTGCGCTTCTGCAGAAGCTGCGGCCCTGAGCCGGAAATTCTGCGCCAGGCAGCCTATTGCCCTGGTTCAGGCATGGATCTGGCAGCCAAGGCCTTTGCGCAAGGTGCGGATATCTTTATCTCTGGAGAACTCAAATACCATCAGGCCCAGGAGCTGCGCAGCCAAGGCCTGGTCCTGGATGTAGGGCATTTTATTCTGGAAGAACGTATGATGCAGGCCTGGGCCCTGGATCTGGATTCCAGGCTGGATTCCGGAGAAGTCCAGGTCAGATTCTTCCCTGGACAGGATTCCATTCGGGTTCAGGATCTTCTGCAGACCCTGGGCTAGCAGGACACGCCGTAAATTTCGCAAGAATTCAGACCGCCAGCGGTTTGAAAATATATGAAGGAGGACAGCCTTGAGTTTATACATTAAGCAAATCGAACAGCTGATCAGGCTGCAAAAGGTGGATGACGAAATCCTGCAGCTGCAAAAGCTGCAGCAGGAGGCACCGGAACAGGTGGCCCAGCTCCAGGAAAGGTTGCAGGTGCAGCAAAAGCAGCGCGATGAGCTCCAGGACAAGATCAACCTCCTACAGGAGCAGGACAAAAAATTGACCCGGGAGATCGAGGAGGACAACGCCAAGATCAAAAAAAGCAAGAACAAGCTGATGATGGTGGAGAACAGCAAGGAATACCACGCCATGATGCGGGAAATGGACAGCCTGGAAAAGACCAACCGCATGCGTGAGGAGGAAAAGCTGGCCCTAGAGGAAGAGCTGTCCTCCCAGAACAATCTGTTCTCCACTATTGAGTCTGAGGTGGAAAAGAAGCAACAGGAGCTGGAGGAGATGCAGTCCAAGCTAGATCTGCAGCTGAATCAGGCCCAAGAGAGGCTGCAGGAACTGGATAAGGAGAGGGAACAGGCCAAGCAGGAAATCCCCAAGCCCATCCTTAGCAGATATGAATTCATCCGCTCCAGGCTGAACAACCCGGTTATCGTCTGTGTGGAAGAGGGTGTCTGCACTGGCTGCCACATCAGCATTCCTCCCCAGACCTTTATTGAGCTGCAAAAAGGGGAGCAGATCCTTAGCTGCCCTAACTGCCAGAGGCTGATCTTCTGGAAGAACCATTTTGCTGCCGAGGACCTTGCACAGGCCCAGCAAAATCATTAGGATAAATCTTGTCTGCAGGAGTCGGAAAGACCGTCGCCGTCCGGCACTCAGTTCTCCTTGCAAAATTGCTGCTTTTTAACCGCATTTGGGAGGCAAGGACTGAGTGCCGGGGGGAGGAAAGTCCGGGCTCCACAGGGCAGGACGCTGGGTAACCCCCAGAGGGAGCGATTCCTGGAAAGTGCCACAGAAAAAAGACCGCCCCCTCACTCACTTGGGCAATAAACTTCCTTATAGCAAATGTATTTGCTAGGCTTTGCAAAACTTATAGCAATGCGACAAGCTGCAGGATGTCCCAAGTGAGTGAGGGGGTAAGGGTGAAACGGTGGGGTAAGAGCCCACCAGTTGCCGCGGCGACGCGGCAAGCTTGGCAAACCCCGTCCGGAGCAAGACCAAATAGGGAAGCGTTCGAGGCTGGCCCGGCCGAGGCTTCCGGGTAGGTTGCTGGAGGCAGGGAGAAATCCCTGTCCTAGAGGAATGACGGTCTTCACACAGAACCCGGCTTATTTCCGGCTCCTGCAGCAATTTTTTATCTCAATCCTGGACAAACACAGGCTGTGGAACCCGCATGCAGACTTGGTGCATCCTCCTGGCTGCGGGCCAGGGGAGCAGAATGGGCAGCCATTCTACAAAAAAGCAGTTCCTGGACTGGCAGAACAAGCCGCTTTACTGGCATAGTGTACGCGCCTTCTCGGCAATGCCTTGCATTCAAGGCCTTGTCTTTGTTTTTCCCAGCCAGGAGATGCAAAATAGGTCCCAGGAACTGCAGGATCTATTCCAGCTGGAGCAGCCCGGGGTACCTTATCTGGTTATTCCAGGAGGCCAGACAAGGCAGGAATCTTCCTGGGCCGGCATCCAGGCCCTGCCCCGGGAATGCGAGCTGGTGCTTATCCATGATGCAGCCCGGCCCTTTGTTCCACCGGATCTAGTCCAGGAAGTGATCCAAGCCTTGCACCAAGGGGCAAAAGCAGTGGTGCCCGGACTAAGACCCACGGACACTATCAAGCAGCAGGGCTCCAGCACCAGCACTCTGCCCAGACAGAACTTATATGCGGTGCAAACCCCTCAGGGCTTTAACAAACAGGTACTGCAGGAGTCCTACCAGGAAGCCCTCTCTTCTGGGCTGGAGTTCACTGACGATGCGGCTGTACTGGAGCATAGCGGACACAGGATCCAATTCGTGCCTGGCCGGGCAGAGAACCGCAAGCTAACTAACCCCCAGGATCTGGAACTTCTGCAAAGTCCTCAGGAGATGCTCTTGCGCAGCGTTTGCAGCAGCTTCGGCTATGATGTGCACAAATACGGACCAGGCAGACCTCTGCGCCTGGGCGGGGTACCCATAACCAACGCGCCTGAAGTCCAGGCCCATTCTGATGGGGACGTGCTTTTGCACGCCATCATGGATGCCCTGTTGGGCTGCCTGGGCCAGGGGGACATCGGAGAGCTTTTCCCAGACAGCGACCCTGCCCTGGATGGAGCCAACAGCGCCGTACTCCTCTCAGAGGTCCTAAGCCTGGCTCAAAAGCAGAATCTCAAGATTTTGCACCTGGATCTGACCATTGTCTGTCAGACCCCCAGGCTTACTCCTTGGAAAGATCATATTAAAAAGAACCTCTGCAACCTGCTCTATCTGCAGGGGCACCAGCTTGGCCTTAAGGCCAGCACCGAGGAAGGACTGGGTTTTACCGGAGAAAAAAAAGGCATCAAGGCCATGGCCCTGCTCACCGCCCAAAGACAGCCGCTGGCACAAGACCCTTGTGCTGAAGCCTGCGGGGTTCGAGACCTTTAACAGGATGGATTTCCATGCAGTTCTACAATACCTTGAGCAAGCGCAAACAGGAATTCGTGCCCCAGGAAGAGGGCAAAGTCCACATGTATGTCTGCGGAATTACCGCATACGACTATTGCCACATCGGCCACGCCAGGGCAGCAGTGGTGTTTGACGCTCTAGTGCGTTTCCTGCGCTACAAGGGATACCAGGTCTATTTTGTGCGCAATTTTACTGACGTGGACGACAAGATCATCAATCGGGCCCGGGAGGAGGGCCTGGACTCTTCAGAGGTGACCAGCAAGTACATCCAGGCCTTTTATCAGGATATGGACCAGCTGAGGGTGCTGCGCGCTGACTTGGAACCCAAGGCCACTGAATACATCCAGGATATGCAGGAGCTGGTGCAAGATCTGCTGCAGAAGGGGTATGCCTACACCACCCCTGCCGGGGATGTCTATTTCCGGGTCCGGGCCTTTACTGATTATGGCAGTCTCTCTGGCCGCAACATCGAGGAGCTGCAGGCTGGAGCCAGGATCGAGCCCGGGGAAGAAAAACAGGACCCCCTGGATTTTGCCCTCTGGAAGCATGCCAAGCCTGAGGAGCCTGCCTGGGACAGCCCCTGGGGGCCAGGCAGGCCAGGCTGGCACATAGAGTGCTCTGCCATGAGTCAGCGCCTGCTGGGTCTTCCCTTGGACATCCACGGCGGAGGGCAGGATCTGGCCTTTCCCCACCACGAGAATGAGCGGGCCCAAAGCATGGCAGCCACAGGCCTGGAGCTGGCCAGATACTGGCTGCATAACGGCTTTGTTCAGGTCCATTCGGAAAAGATGTCCAAATCCTTGGGCAACTTTGTGACCCTCAGGGATATCTTCCAGGACTATCTGCCGGAAGTGCTGCGTTTCTTTTTGCTCAGCAAGCACTACAGAAGCCCGCTGGACTTCAGCTGGGAAAGCCTGCAGGAAAGCGAAAAGGGCCTCAAGCGCCTCTATCAGACCAAACAGCTATTGGAGCAGGCCCTGGAAAGGGAGAAGTGGAACCCTGGACTTCTGCCCCAGGAGCTGCAGAAGGAACTGGAAGAATCCAGCAGGTTGTGGGAACAAAGCCTGGCTGACGATCTGAATACAGCCGCTGCCTTGGGACATATATTCAATATCTGCCGCCTGGGTAATCGGCTCCTGGAAGACAAGGCCCTGGCCCTGACCCAGGGGGCTGCTCAGGCTTACCAGATGATCCTGGAGAACTTGAGCGCCATGTCTGGTGTTTTGGGGCTCTTGGACCGGCCCAGCCAGGAATTTTTGTCCGCTCTGCGCGATGTCCGGGCCGCGCGCCTGGATATTGACCCAGACCGGGTGGAGGAAATGCTGCAGCAAAGGCAGCAGGCCAGGCAAGAAAAGGATTTCGCCCTGGCGGACCAAATC
The DNA here is from genome assembly GCA_051744965.1 of Thermodesulfobacteriota bacterium. Lineage (GTDB taxonomy): Bacteria > Desulfobacterota > Desulfovibrionia > Desulfovibrionales > Desulfothermaceae > CAZBUB01. The sequence goes on from JBNJDO010000003.1 coordinate 16,345, forward strand.
CGGGATGAGCTGGCTGAAATCGGAGTCCAAGTCCAGGACACCCCTGCTGGCACCACCTGGGATTGCGAGTGAGTTGACTCTTGATCCAGACCAGTAAAACTCTTTGCCTTAGACCCTAGTCAGGAGTAGATCCATATGCAGCCCGCAAGCCGCGCCTGTCAGCTAAAGCCATTCATGGTCATGGATGTCCTGGAAAGGGCCAAGCACCTGGAGGCTCAGGGACAATCCATCATCCACCTGGAAATCGGAGAGCCTGATTTCGACACCCCGCAGTGCATTAAAGATGCAGCCATCCAGGCCCTTAACCAGGGCCAGACCCATTATACGCACAGCCTGGGCCTGCTGGAGCTAAGGCAGGCCATCTGCAGACACTACCAGGACAAGTACCAGGTGGAGATAGATCCAGAGCAGATCATAGTCACTTCCGGAACCTCCCCTGCCATGCTGCTTTGCTTCGCTGCCCTGCTGGAGCCAGAGCAAGAAGTTATCATTTCCGATCCAGGCTATGCCTGCTACGCCAACTTTATCAAATTCGTAAACGGCCGCCCCTTGCCTGTCCAGGTCCGGGAGGAGGACGGCTTCCAATACAGGGCCCAGGATATCAAGCAGGTTTGCAGCCAGGACACCAGGGCCATTATGATCAACTCCCCTGCCAATCCCACAGGCACACTGCTGCAAAAGGAGGAGCTGCAAAGGCTGGCAGAGATAGGCCCTTACCTGGTCTCGGACGAAATCTACCACGGTCTGGTTTATTCCGGTCAGGAACACTCCATCCTGGAATTTACAGACCAGGCATTTGTGCTCAATGGCTTCTCCAAGCTCTATGCCATGACTGGCTGGCGCCTGGGCTATTTGATCTGCCCCAAACCTTTTGTGCGGGAGATCCAGAAGATGGCTCAGAACCTCTATATCTGTGCCGGATCCATTGCGCAGTGGGCAGGCATAGCAGCCCTGGAACAGGCCGGGCCGGACGTGCAGATGATGCGGGAGACATTTGACCAGCGCAGGCGCTTTTTGCTCAACGGTCTGCGAGAGCTGGGTTTCAAGATCCAGGTGGAGCCCACCGGAGCATTCTACATCCTGGCCAACGCCCAAAGCTTCAGCAATGATTCCTATCAGCTGGCCTTTGACATCCTAGAAAGAGCCGGAGTAGGAGTCACCCCAGGCATAGATTTCGGCCCCAATGCAGAAGGATTCCTGCGCTTTTCCTATGCCAATTCCCTGCAGAACATCGAGCAGGGCCTCAAGCGCCTGCAGAAATACCTAGAAGAAAATTGCGCTTAAGGGATTTTCAGCCATGTTGGACAGCTTCGCCTTTATAGAGCAAATCGCGGAACAAAAGATTGCAGAGGCCCAGCGAAACGGTGAGTTCGACGATTTGCCAGGCAAGGGTCGTCCTTTGCAACTGGAGGACGATTCCCATCTGCCTCCTGAGCTGCGCCTGGGCTACAAGATCCTCAAGAATGCGGGCTATGTCTCCCCTGAGGTGGAACAGAGGAAGGAAATCGCCAACATCATGGAGATGCTGGAGAACTGCGAGGATGAGCAGCTTGGATACCAGCAGCTGCAGAAGCTGAACTACCTGGTGACTAAGATTAATGAGCAGCGCAAGACCCCGATATATCTGGAAGAGGATCAGCTCTATTACCATAAGGTGGTTCAAAGGATAAGCGTGCGCAAAAAGGAAAAGGCCTAGTATGAACCTGTATTCAGAGAGCCTGCTGGTGCATTTCCGCAGGGTGGAGAAGCTCAAGCTGGAGGCGGTGGACTACAGATCCCTGAACCTGAATGAACGCCAGCTCTGCGATCTGGAACTGCTCTGTAACCGGGCCTTTTATCCCTTGCAGGGATTCATGAACAAGGCGGAGTACGAATCTGTCCTGGACACAGGCAGGCTGCCCCAGGGCGAGGTCTGGCCCATGCCCATCTGCCTGGATGTGGACCAAGGGTATGCCCAGGATCTGAAGCCTGGACAGCGTCTGGCCTTGTGCGACCAGGAAGGCTTTTTGCTGGCCATCATGCATATCCGGGAGATATGGGAACCGGACAAGACCAGGGAGGCCTGGTCTATCCTGGGCACGGACAATCCCAAGGAGCATCCTGGAGTGTACGCCTTGTACCATGAAGTGGGCAGCTGCTACTTGGGCGGAGAGATCGAGGGTCTGCATCTGCCCCTGCATTTTGATTTTACAGAGCTGCGCCTGCCACCTTCAGAGACCCACCGCTTGTTCACCCAAAAGGGCTGGCGCAATGTGATCGGCTTTCATACGGAAAAGCCCCTGCACTGCGCGCACAAGGAGATGATCCTGCAGGCTGCGCGCCAGGTCGGAGCCAGCATCTTCCTGCAGCCTGTGGCTGGAATCCCCTCTCCAGGGGATCTGGAGCACTTTACCATGATCCGCTGCTACCAGGCCTTTGTAAACAGATTTCCCAAGAATATGATCATGTTGGGGCTCTTGCCCTTTGCTTCCCGCAAGGCCGGCCCCAAGGAGGCCCTGCTGCAGGCCATTATACGCAAGAATTACGGATGCACCCACTTCATGGTGGCCCCGGATCAGGCAGACCCCTACATGCACGACGGCAACGGCAAGCTGTTCTATCCCCCGGGCCAGGCCCAGGAGCTAGTCCAGGAGCACGAGCAGGAACTGGGCATCACTATGGTGCCTTTGACACCCATGGTCTATGTGCAGGAAAAGGCCCAGTATTTTCCTGAGGATCAGGTAGAGGACTCCATGCAGGTCAAAAAGATCTCCTCTGCAGAGCTAAGGCGCCGCCTGGAGTTCGACCTGGAGATCCCGGAGTGGTTCTCTTTCCCGGAAGTGGTCCAGGAGCTGAAAAAGACCTATCCGCCTAGGCACCAGCAGGGCTTTACTGTCTTTCTGACCGGACTTTCAGGCGCAGGCAAATCCACCCTGGCCAGGGTATTGTATGTAAAGTTCATGGAGATGCGCGATCGCCCTGTAACTTTGCTGGACGGGGATATCGTGCGCAAGAACCTCTCCAGCGAGCTGGACTACAGCCGCAGGCACCGGGAGATCAACGTGCGCAGGATTGGATACGTGGCCAGCGAGATAACCAAGAACAGGGGCATCGCTATTTGCGCACCCATAGCCCCATATGAGGAGTCCCGGCGTTACAACCGGGAGCTGATCAGCCAATATGGCGGCTATGTGGAAATCTTCATGAATACGCCCTTCCAGATCTGCGAACAAAGGGACCGTAAAGGGATTTACGCCAAGGCCAAGAAGGGCATCATGAAGGGAGTAACCGGAGTGGATGACCCTTATGTGCCTCCGCAGGAACCTGAATTAGCAATAGACACCAGCGAGGTCACACCTGCAGAGGCAGCCCAGGAAGTCCTGCTGTATCTTGAGGAGCAGGGGTATATAAAGTAGTCCAGCCAGGCCCCTAAGTTATCCTTGATAAATCCAGGCTGGCTGATTAGAATACTATCAGTTCCAGCACGGAGTTAAAGCCAATAGGCAACACGCTCTTTCCTGGACATGAGCGTTCTCTAGGCCTAAGCAACGGAGAGGTGGCCGAGTGGCTAAAGGCGGTGGTCTTGAAAACCACTGAGGGCTAACGCCCTCCGGGGGTTCGAATCCCTCCCTCTCCGCCAGCATTGACCTGATTCGGTTTTGCCTCAAGATCTTATTCACTCCCAGGGCCTTTGCAGACCAAGCCCTGGGATTTTTTTGCCCCAGAAACATTATTCTTTTTCCTGGGCAAGTTAGGCCTCGGTTCAGCTTGTGATTTTTTTGATTTTCCTTGACAAGAGGCTTGATTCATGTCTAACTTCCCTAAATTTTTCGCGCAGCGTTCACCAGCCTCACCAATATTCCAGGCTTGCAAAAGCTTTTTTATTGTCCTTAAATGTACTTATTTTCACAAGGCAAACAGCCAGGACCAACACCCCAGCAGCATAAAATGTTGATCAATATATTTCCTGCAACCCGGAACCGCTAGGGAGGTAACCGTGGCAAACAACAAACTTGGTGGTCCCATCCCATTTTTGCTCGGCCTGGCGGCAGCTCTTGTCCTGGGCTGGGGAATCTACCCCCACATCATCTATAGCCAACAAGAGCAGCCTGTGCAGTTCAGCCACCAGGTACACAAGGATCAGGGTCTGGACTGCGAGAGCTGCCACTCCTATCGCAGCGACGGCTCTTACGCCGGGGTGCCCAGCCTGGAGGACTGCACCATGTGCCATTATGATGTGCTCTCCGGACTGCCCCACGAGGAGAAGTTCGTTGAGGATTATGTGCAGCAGGAAAAAGAAGTGCCTTGGAAAGTATACCAAAAACAGCCTGACAATGTTTACTTCTCCCATATTGCCCACCAAGACTTTGAATGCAATGAGTGCCATTTGGACCTGGAGGATGCGGAAAATCTGCCTCCGCTCTCCCAGAACAGGCTTACCGGCTACAATCAGGAAACCATGAAAATGAAGGAATGTGAGAGCTGTCACGCTGATCACCAGGCCAGCAATGCATGCTATGTATGCCATAAATAACAACAGGGAGTGTAGTCATGGCAGTGGATCGCAGATCTGTCCTTAAATTCATAGTCGGCGGCGCAGTGGGTACTTTGCTTACGCCGATCCCCTGGAAATCAGCCGATGATATAGCCATTTGGTCCCAGAACTGGCCCTGGATCCCCAGGATACCAGAGGGCAAGCTGGGCTCCAGGCCTGGTCTTTTCAAAATGGGGGGCACAGATTACGGAGTCTTGATCAATACTGTGCAGGAGCAGCCCATTACAGTGGCAGGGAACCCTGACAACGGCCTGAGCCAAGGAGGTATGGATCCCCTGGCTGCCGCAGGGGTGCAGATGATGTACAGTCCCTCCAGGATACAGGGTCCCCTGCGGAAAAACGGCAACGGATTTGAGTCCATATCCTGGTCCCAGGCCAGGGAGATACTCTCCAAGAAGCTGCAAGCAGTGCAGGGCCAAAAGGATAAACTGGCCTGCGTAAGCGGGGACCACACCAGCTCCTGTAACGAGATCCTGTCTGCTTTCACTTCCAGCATGGGATCAGATCGCTTCTACCTGATGCCAGATGACGAAAACACACTGCAACAGGCCTGGCAGGATCTGTGCAAAGGCACCGGCAAACCCGGCTTTGATCTGGAGAATGCGGATACATTGCTGGTGCTGGGGCCGGACCTGTTTGAGTCCTGGGGCACCTACGTGCGCAATCAAAAGATCCTGGGACAAAGCCAGCCCAAGACTATTTATGTGGGTCCGGTGCAGAACAACACTGCAGCCCTGGCTCAGGAGTGGATCCCCCTTCCTGCCGACCAGATGGGCCATTTGGCCTTGGGATTGGCCAACAGTATCCTGGAGCTGGAGGATCCAGACCTCTCTGGAGTACAGGGAGTGCAAGAATTCAAGGAATTTGTGCGCAAAAGATATTCCCTCCAGAATCTGCAGGACACCTTGGACATAGATCCTAAGCAAGTGCGCAAACTGGCCCGCACACTCCTAAAAGCCAAACGTCCCCTGGTAATTCCGGGTACAATAAGCAACCAAGGCGGTTCCAGATTTGATATGTTCGCTGCGCTCAGCCTAAATATCCTGCTGCAGCGGATCAATCAGGAAGGCGGCCTAAAAGCCCTGCCCCATCCACCCAGGGTATTAAAGGATGCACCAGACAGGGATCAAATCCTGGGCAGGGACCTGGTTTTCGACCTGCAGGGCTGGATGGAAGAAGAACAGAAAATGCCTGAGCTTTTGCTGATCTACGAGGCCAACCCTGTATATGCCTTGCCTGGTCAGGACCTGCAGCAGGGCCTGGCCAACATTCCTTACAAGGTCGGATTCAGCACCTTCATGGACGAGACCGCGGCCCAATGCGACCTGATTTTGCCCAACCCTTTTTGCCTGGAACGCCTGGACGACTCCTTCACTCCTTTCGGCTCTGGCCAGGCCAACTACACCCTAGCGGAGAAAGTCCAGGAACCTTGGAAGGACTGCAGACCTACAGCTGATCTAATCCTGGAGCTGGCCCAGGAGCTGGACATGGGACTGGAAGTGGAATCATATCAGGAGCTTTTACAGGCCAAGGTTGAGCTTCTAGGCGCTGACTGGGAAGAGCTTACCCAGGGAGGCTACTGGAGCGACAACACTACCCATGAGCAAAACGAACTGCAGCTTTGGAGCTCAGATATCAACAGTCTGGCCCAGGGTCCGGACAAACAGGAAGGAAACAACTTTCCTCTGTGGCTGGCAGCTACGCAAAAGCTGAAAAACGGCTCTGATCAGATAGCCATCCCGCCCTTTGGGCTCAAGACCATGCTGGAAAACGAGCTGGAGGGCGAAATGTTCTATGTGCGCCTCTGCCGTAGGACAGCCAGGGATTACAACCTGAAGCAAGGAGACAGAGTCAGATTGGAATCCCCTGCAGGACAGTGCGAGGCCAAGGTAAACCTGGATGAAGGGGTTATGCCCGGAGTGGTGGATGCCCCTATAGGCTTTGGCCGCAGCAGCTGGGATGAATTCAGCAGGGGCAAGGGAGACAATGTGCACAAACTATTCAACGCAAGCAAGGCACATGACCGCGCAAGCGCTATATGGGCAAACACCAGGCTGCAAATAGTCAAACTGTAGAGGGGTAGCTGAGCATGGCTGATACTATCTATATCCATCATCATTTCAAGATCAAATGGGGTATGGCTATTGACCTGGACAAATGCACCGGATGTGGCGCCTGTATGGTGGCCTGCCAGGCAGAGAACAATATCCCCCCTAATACCAAGACCTTTGACAGGCTGCGTACGGTACATTGGCTAGTGGTCTACAAGCTCTCCAACGGAAAAGAGTTTCCTGAACATGAGACAGCCTATCTGCCCAGGCCCTGTATGCAGTGTGAAAATCCGATCTGCGCCACAGTTTGCCCGGTTTTGGCCACCACCAAGGACGAGGAAGGAGCCATTGTCAGCCAGATCTACCCCCGCTGCATAGGCTGCAGGTACTGCATGGCAGCCTGCCCCTACCACGCCAGAGTCTTTAACTGGTTTGATCCCACCTGGCCTGAAGGCCTGGAAAAGACCTTAACCCCTTTCACTTCCACCAGGAGCCGTGGAGTGGTGGAAAAATGCAATTTCTGCCACCACCGTTTCCAGGCAGCCAAGGAAAAGGCCAGATACGAGGACCGGGATCCAGAGAAACTGGCAGAGGATGAATATCAGCCTGCCTGCGTTCAGGCCTGCCCCACTGGGGCCATAGTCTTCGGGGATCTGAACAATCCTGAACACCAGGTCAGCAAACTGGCTCAGAGCAAGTATGCCTTCAGGCTCTTGGAGAAGCTAAACTCCGGACCCCAGGTTTTCTACTTGAGCAAAAGGCAATGGGTGCGCCGGCAGGGAGACAACTATCTGCAAGAGGAAAAACAAAAGGGGTAAGCAGCCATGATAGATGCCAATCTCATTCCGGAGGGAGTACAACGCTGCTCCTTTCCCAAGTTCCTGGCCTGGATCGCCTTTTTGGGAGTAATTTTGCTGATAGGGGCCCTGGGCGCGGCCCTGGTCTGGGGATTCGGCCTGGGAGTAACCAACCTGGACAACTATTTCAACTTCGCCCTGTGGATCGTATTCGATCTGGCAGTGATTGCCTTGGGGGCTGGGGCCTTCTTCAGCGGATTTCTGCTTTATATACTAAAGATCAAGAAGCTGAAGAACATCATCAATCTTTGCGTAATCGTGGGCTTTTTATGCTACTCAGGAGCCATGATCATCCTGGCCCTGGAGATAGGCCAGCCCCTAAGGGCCTGGTTCGGCTACTGGCACGCCAATGTACACTCCATGCTCACTGAGGTCATATTCTGCATCAGCTGCTATCTTATAGTGCTGATCATAGAGCTCATCCCTATCATCCTGGAGAACCGGCAGCTGAACAAGATCAAGATCCTGCACCACCTGGCGCATAACCTGCACGTCTTCATGCCTCTGTTCGCAGGCGTGGGCACCTTCCTCTCCTTTTTCCACCAGGGTTCCCTGGGCGGGATGTACGGGGTTCTCTTTACCAGGCCCTTTGCCTTCAGGGAGGGCTTCTTTATCTGGCCCTGGACCTTTTTCCTGTTCATCCTCTCTGCCATTGCCTCCGGCCCGGTGTTCATGCTGCTTATCACTGGTATAATCGAAAAGCTGACCGGAAAAAGACTAGTGGACTTCTCAGTCAAATCCTTGATGGGCAAGATTTCCGGATTCTTGCTGAGCATCTATCTATTCTTCAAGTTCCTGGATACCTGGTCCTGGGCAGTGGACACCCTGCCCAAGATGGGCCTTAGCTTTGATCAAATGTACCATGCCCCTTACGGCAAATGGCTGATCTGGGCAGAGCTGGGTGTCTGCGGGGTCTTGCCTGCACTGCTGTTGGTGGTGCCTTCCCTGCGTAACCGGACGCCGCTTTTATATCTGGGAGCCATCTTGACCTGCGCGGGGGTGGTTTTGAACCGCTTCGTATTCACCATCCAGACCCTGGCCATGCCGGTTTTGCCCTTTGATCAATGGTTCACATATTTTCCGCACTGGACAGAGATGGCCACCTGCGGCATGGCCCTGGCATACGGTGCAATAGTGGTCAGCCTGGCCTATCGCTATCTACCGGTATTCCCCCAGGAAAAACAACTCAACTACTAGACAGACAGACATAAATAAGGTCCAATGGGGTTGGCATCTGCAAGCCAACCCCTTTTTTATTCAAGGACTAGCAATGCTTAACACAGAATACTTGGACAAATACACAGATATCCTGCTTTGGGGAATCAAGACAGCCAGAAAAAAAAGCTATCTACCTGGAGAGATTGTGCTTTTGCGCTACGACCTGGCAGCCAGGGATCTGGTGCAGGTCCTTTTCCAGAAGGTTCTGCACCAGGGCCTACACCCGGTACAGCGCCTCAATCCCTTTCCAGCCATGGAGCATTCCTTTTTTGAATACTCAGACTCTGGCCAGCTGACCTTCATCCCTCCTGGAGAAAAGGAGCTGCACCAGAACCTGAATGGACTTATCTCCCTTTTGGCCCCGGAATCACTAACCCACCTGCAAGACATCAATCCCGAGAACATAGGCCAGGCCATGCTGGCCAGGAAGCAGCTCAGGGACATCCTGGAGGACAGGGAGAACCAGCTAGAGTTCGGCTGGACCCTTTGCTTGCTGACCACTGCGGAGCTAGCCCATAATGCGGGTCTAAGCCAGGAAGAATACACTGCACAGATAGTCAAGGCCTGCTACCTGGATCATCCCAAGCCGGTACAGAAGTGGCAGGAAATCCTGGAGGCAGCCCAGGAAATAAAGGACTGGCTGAACAGTCTGCAGATCGATTACCTGCACTTGGAGTCAGAGCACTGTGATCTTTGGATTACCCCAGGCAGGGATAGAAAATGGGTCGGAGTCTCAGGGCACAACATCCCCAGCTTCGAGATCTTTACTTCTCCTGACTGGAGGGGCACTCATGGAATCTTTTACATGGACCAGCCCTCTTTTCGCAGCGGCAACCTGGTCCAGGACCTGCGTCTGGAATTCAGGCACGGAGCAGTCACTGACATCCAGGCTAGCCTAGGAGAAGAGTTTGTGCGCAAGCAGCTTAAGGTGGATAGCAATGCGGACAAGCTAGGGGAATTCTCCCTGACTGATAAGCGCTTCTCCCGCATAGACAAATTCATGGCCCATACCTTGTATGACGAGAACTTTGGCGGTGCCCACGGCAATTGCCATATCGCCCTGGGCGCATCCTATGCTGAGACCTATGCCCATGGCGCGGGGAATCTAAACACCGGACTCAAGGAAGAGCTGGGTTTCAATGATTCCGCCCTGCACTGGGATCTGGTGAATATAGAACCTAAAAAAGTTACTGCCAGACTGACCTCTGGCAGGGAGAGGCTAATCTACCAGGATGGCTGTTTTGCCCTTTAGGCCACAGAGCAAGCAGATCCAGCAATGTGGCCTGATGTAGAAAATTCAAATCCCAATACCCAAAACCGCAGATACCCCTTATGCACGAGATGTCCATAGCCCAGAGCCTGTTGCAGATCATAGAGCAGGAAATGGCCAAAAACCAGGTCCATACCCTGGAAGAGGTCAAGGTCCAGGTGGGGGAGCTTAGCTCCGTGGTGCCCAGTGCCTTGGAGCTTGCTTTCCAGAGCCTGATCCAGGAATCAAATTATCCCCAGGCCAGGCTGGTACTGGAGAACGTGCCTGTCAGGCTTGGCTGCTCAGCATGCGGCACCAGCTTCGAGCCCGAGCTGGAGCAGGGGCTTTTGCTGCATAGGGCCTGCCCTGAGTGCGGACAAAGCCAGGGCCAGGAAGTCTTACAGGGCAGGGAGCTGCAGATAGAGCATATCATTGCGGAATAATTCAGCCCTAAGGTACACAAACAAAAACCCCCAGGAATCAAGCCATGCAAATTCCGGTAATTCGAAACCTGCTGGAGACAAACGAGCTGACCGCCCAGGATCTGCAGCAGAATTTCCAAGAACAAGGTATCCTGGTCCTGAACCTGATCAGCTCCCCAGGCGCAGGCAAGACCACCCTTTTGGTCCGCACCCTGACAGAGCTTGCCTCAGAGCTGAATATGGCAGTTATCGAAGGCGACCTGCAGACCAGCAATGACGCGGAAAAGATCGCCTCCACCGGAGCCAGGGTATTGCAGATCAATACCCAAGGGGCCTGCCACCTGGATGGCTCCATGATCAATCAGGCTGTGCAGCAGATGGACCTAAATGATGTGGATATTCTATTCATCGAGAATGTGGGCAATCTGGTCTGCCCTGCTGAGTTCAAGTTGGGAGAGGACTACAAGATCGCCCTGCTCAGCATCCCAGAGGGAGATGACAAGCCTGAGAAATACCCTGTGCTTTTCGCTGAATCCAGTCTGTTGCTTTTGAACAAGATAGACCTTCTGCCCTATATGGAATTTGATACAGAGCGGGCCAGCAATGCGGCCCGGGCGGTGAACCAGGATCTGGAGGTGATCCAGGTCTCCGCCCAGGCCGGCCAGGGTCTGCAGCTGTGGTATGACTGGTTGCGGGACAAAGTGGGAAAGAAGAAAGCGAACTGATAATTTATTGACTACTTTTTATCGTTACCCAGCTCCAGGGCCTTGATCACTGCTGCAAAATCCAGGTCCCCGTGGTCCTGGCCCCAGGCGGTGCGGTAGAGCTGCAGCGCTGCCTGGGCAGCAGGCACATTCGCTCCTTGCTCATAAGCAGTATCAGCCACGAATTTCAGATCCTTGGTCATATGCTTCAGGGGAAACTGGGTGGGATACTCGTCGTCCCGCAACATGGGTTCCTTGAGATTGTACAGACCACAGTTTAAAGGCCCGGACTGGACCACCTCCAGCATGCTCTCCAGGCTAAGGCCACCTTGTCTGCCGAAATTTATCATTTCAGTCAGGCCCTCCATCATCACACCCAGCAGGAGGTTTATGGCCATCTTCATCATGGAACCCTGCCCTACATGGCCGCAATGCACCACCTTTTTGCCCATGCTCTGCAACAAAGGTGTCTGGGCCTGCACTGCCTGCTCCTGGCCTCCGGCCAAAATCACCAGGGTAGCCTCTTCCGCCGGCTTTTTGGAGCCTGAGACAGGGGCATCCAGGAAAGTGCATCCAGTGGATTGCAGCTTGGAGTGCAAATCCCTGGTGTAGGCAGGAGAAACCGAGCTCATGTTGATCAGGGTCTTTTGCTCGCTTAAGGCCTGGGCAGCACCATTATCCCGGGACCAGAGCAGCTCCTCTATGGCCTCAGGTCCAGTGAGCATGAGGACAATCACATCACAGTCTCGGGCCAGCTGCAAAGGGGTATCCGCAACCCTGGCCCCTTTTTCCTGCAGCCCTGAGCATTTCTCCTTGCTCCTGTTGTAGACAGTCAGATCAAATCCTGCATGCAGCACATTCTCAGCCATGGCTCTGCCCATGATGCCCATACCTGCAAAGCCTATTCTATTGCTCATGATAATTTCTCCTTTTATCCGCTTATATTTATAGTACCTGCCAGATATGTTCCAGACTCAGACCCTTTTCCTTAGCCTGCTCCAGCTTATTTTTGTCCCCCAGCACAGCAATTAATCCAGAGTCCCGCAGTGGCTGCAGGCTTCTTCCTAGATCCTGGAAATGCTGTCTTTCGGTGGCCAGGATCTCTTCCCGCAGTTTTTGCCTTTCTTCCCGGCTTTCGCCGATCAGATAACGCAGCAAAGAAATCATGCCCTTGGCATCCGGCAGACGATACCTGTCCAGCTCGCCTATAGCCCCGACTACCGCCTTGTCTATTTCTTCCTGGGTAAAGTCTGAGCCAGCCAGAAACTCGGCGCAACTGTCAAAAGCCTGCAGAGTCTGCAGGATATGAGGATCCCTGTAGGAAACCAGGGTCAGGATCCCGGAGAGTCGGTCCAGCATGCTAAAGGCCCCGTAGGCTCCTCCCTGGACCCGGATCTTGTCCCAGAGCCAACTGGCCCTCAAATACCTGTTGGCCACCAGGCTGGAGCCATGGAAGCTATAACCCTGGCCATACAGATCCAGGGACTTGCCCACATAGTTGACCTGGGCCGGTATGCCCAATCCCTCGGACTCCAGTTCACAGTCTACCCGCCAGGTGGCTGGACTGGGCTGGAAACTGGGCAGCCTGTTCATGAATCCCTCCACTTCAGGCTGCAGCTTGGACCAATTATCTGCATCCAGGGTAAGATTAAAGACCATGCTCCTGGAATTGACCATGGTCTGGTGCACTGCCTCCAAGCTAGAGCGCACCCCGTCCCAGTTGTTTTCCAACTCCTGCTCCAGGTAGCGCAAAAAGAGCAGATAACTCAGGCCGTCCATATGCTCCTGGGCCCAATCCGCGAGGTTATACTTGGCCCTCAGCCTGCTGTTGACCATTTGATGCCCGCCAGGCACCAGCCTTTGCTCCATCTTGGACCTCTCCTCCAGGACCAGCTGCCTGAATCTGTCCTGATCTGAAAAATCCGGCCTGGTCAGGATCTCTTCCAAGATGGAAAGCAGGCTGGAGGCCTGCTCCGGCAGGCTCTTGCCCCGGAAGAACATCCAGGCAGCAATGCCTGAGCTGTTGTACAGGCAGGAGGTAAAGCTCTCGGTATGGATCCCTCCGGTCTCGGCCTGGATAAGCTGGGAAAGACGTACATAGTCCCTGAGTTGGGTATCCATCTCCAGCAGAGCCCTGCCCCACAGAGGCACATAGCCCAGATACTTCTGCTCCAGCTGGCCCAGATCCAAGCCCAGATCCAAGTAGAATATATTGTTCGTGGGCAGATCATGGAACAGCAAAGGGGCAGGCTCTCGTTGCAGAATCTGCACAGGGATCCACTTTTCTTCCCGGGGCAGATCCTGCCTGCCCAGCCTGGGGATCTTGGCCAAATCCTCCGGCCTGTCCGGTGCCTCCTGCTTTTGCCTGACCTGCTTGCTCCAGGCAGCAATCTCTTGCAGCTCTTTCGGACTCAGCCTAAGCTGTTTTTCCTTGAGCAGCTCCTGCTCCTTTTGCTGCATCCTGGTGCTCAGCTCCGGGTCCGGTCTGAGGATCACCTTGCTGTAATGGGAATTTTCCAGGAGAAATTTCTGCACCAGGTTCTCAAAGACCCTCTCTCCGGCCTGAAGATCCTGTTTTAGCTGCTCCAGGGGCTCCTCGAACTTGAGCAGCAAAGTGGGATCCCCGTCATAGAGCCAAGTGGCCAGACTCCTTAGCATCACTATCAGCCCCCTGGGCATGGAGCCGGTATTGTTCTCCCGCAGGGCAAATTCCACGCTGTTTACAGCCGCGCGCACCGTCTCTGGATCAAAGCCCTGCTCTGCCAGCTCCTGCAAGGTGTCCAGGATAAGTTTTTCCACCTGGGGCAGGTTATCTTCCCGCACCCCTTTCATGCCCACGGAGATAAACATCTGGCGCAGATCGCTCTCCAGCCCAGGACCAGCCAGATCCTCGCCCAGACCTGAGTCCAGCAGTGCCTTGCGCAAAGGCGAGGCAGGCATGCCCAACAGGATATAGTCCAAAATCTGCCAGGCCAGGTTGAGCTGCACATTGCTGCCCACATCCAGAAGCCAGTTCAAGGTCAGCATGGATTTGGACTGACTATCTTGATCTGCAGCATAGACCTTTTCCAATGCTTTGGGCTGCTGCAGCCTAGGCTGCAAAGGCACAAAGGAGTCCACTTCCTGGGCCGGAAATTGCTCCAGGTAAGGAATGAGCATTTGCAGGCGCTTTTCCGGAGGGTCGTCCCCGTAGAAAAAAATCCTGGCATTAGCAGGATGGTAGTATTTGCGATGGAATTCCAAGAAATCCTGGTAACTGAGATTGGGTATCTGCTCTGGATCCCCGCCTGAGTCCAGGCCGTAAGGGGAATCAGGAAACAGGGACTGCTGGGAGTATTCGTTGAGCAGTCCATCAGGGGAGGAGTAGGCCCCCTTCATCTCGTTGTAGACCACCCCCTGCAGGCTCAGCTGCTGGGAATCTTCCTCCTGCACCGCGAAATGCCAGCCTTCCTGGGCGAATATCTCCGGCTCCAGCCTGGGGAAAAACACAGAATCCAGGTAGACATCCACAAGATTGTAGAAATCCTGCAGGTTCTGGCTGGCCACTGGATAGCAGGTCTTATCCGGAAAGGTCAGGGCATTCAGAAAGGTCTGCAGGGATCCTTTAAGCAGCTCTATAAAGGGCTCCTTAACGGGATATTTCCTGGAACCGCAAAGCACTGAGTGCTCCAGGATATGGGCTACTCCTGTGGAATCCTTGGGCGGAGTGCGGAAAGTGATTCCAAAGACCTTGTTCTCGTCACTATTTTCCAGGGATAGTACTTGAGCATTGTTCTTTTGGTAGCGAAAGAGACTGGCCTGGGACTGGATCTCTGGAATATACCTGCTCCAGACCAGTTCAAAACCCTCAACTTCTTGCATTCATGCCTCCTGATTCATTGCCTTGACTGCTTCTAAAATTCCAACACTCCTTTCAGCACGCTTCCAGCCTTAACCCTTTGCTGCTGGCTAGATCTGTTTATCAGCTGTACCTCTGACTGGCAAACCACATCCCTTTCGAACAGGACGTCCCCTTGCACCAGCAGGGATTCGCACTGCAGCAGGCTGGGCGGACCAAATGGGAATCTGGCCTCGAACTGGTCCACCAGCTTATAGAAGTCTGAATCCAGGTCAATCTTGATCTGGGGCAGCTGCCGCTTTGGATTGGGCAGCAACTGGTTATATTGGTTCAGGATATAGCAATCTGAGCGTACAGCCAAAAGGTCATTGGTCTTTTTCACAGGCGCGAACCTGTCCCTCCCCACCAGCAGGGCCCCGCTATGTTCAAACTCGGATATCGCGGCGCCCATAGCTGTTTCCAGCTGGTATACCTTGGGGGACTCCTCCTCCCTGGGATCCAGATGCTTGGGATTCAAGATCAAGGGCAGCCTGGGCAAACCCCTGGCCTGTACGTATTCCTGGAATTTTTGCAGATCCAGCCAGATATTGTTGGTATTGAAGTAGCTGTACCGCTGCACATCCTGGAAGGCATCCAGATCAGATTCCGGGCACTGGGCAATCTCCCGCAGTATCAGCCTCCCGTCCTGCAGGGTTGCCAGGTGCCCGCCTTTCTTGTCAGATTCAGTACGCTGGGCTACCTCCATCAAAAAAGGCACCCCCTGACGCAGGACATAGCCCAGTATCGCTGGCTGGATCACCGCACCCAGATTGTCTGCATTGGAGATAAAAGCATAGCGCTTGCCCTGCTGCAGCAGTTTATCCAGGACTCCAGAAGTAACCAGGGCTGCATATATATCCCCATGCCCGGGAGGATTCCATTCCAGGTCCGGATCCTGGGGGCTGCTGGCTGGCTGCAGGGTCTTGGCGTCCACCTTGGGATACATATTCTGCAGGAAGAAAAAGGGCTGCTCTGATTCAGGAAGGCCTTTCTGACGCAGATAATCCAGGGTATCCTGATGGGTGTTGAAGCTGTTCATCAAGGCCAAGCTGCCTGCCCCGCTCTTATCTTGGGCAGCCCTGGCCTGCTCCAGGATCAAATCCAGAAAGGTCTGTTCCGACTTGACCCGCAGCAGGGATTTGGCGTAGGGCATACCCATGCTGGTACCTAGGCCGCCGTTCAGCTTGATCATCACTACCTGCTGCATGGACTTCAGACCCAGTTCCTCCTCTTCCTTGCCTAGGTCCTGCAGTCTGGGAACCTGGCCCTTTTGCACGGGCTGAATCTCCTGCTCCCCTATCAGAGCCTGGGATGCCCCGGAAAGCAGACGGGAATAATACTCATAAAAAAGATCTATAACCAGCTCAGGAAGACCCTTGGCTTGCATTTTGCGCCTGAATGGTTCAAATTCTTTTTGCATATGCGCAGCAGACTGGTAATCAGGGCTGTTCATGTAAGCCTCCTTTGCATTTTTCAGGGATCTTATCCTAAGTATCTTGAGCAAGCTAGTGGTTTGAAACCCGGATATTGGCGGCTGAATCCCGCGGATGCCCTACAAGCTGTCTGCCCTTTCCATAAAAAAGCAGGCTCTTACAGAAATAAATCAGGCTGATACAAAAGACAAGCCAGAATAAGGAAATCTTTATGAGCAAAGTCCTGGTCACCGGAGGAGCAGGGTACATCGGCTCCCATACTGTACTTTGCCTGCTTGATGCCGGGTACGATGTCCTAGTCTACGACAATCTAAGCTCAGGCTTCGCAGCAGCAGTTTTGCCCCCTGCCCAGCTGGTGCAGGGGGACCTGACTGATCTGGACAAGCTGAACAACCTATTGGCAGAAAACAACTTCCAGAGCATTATCCATTTTGCTGCGGACATTGTGGTTCCGGAATCAGTAAAAAATCCCTTAAAATACTACAAGAACAACACCCTGAACACCACCCGGCTCATTGAACTGGCAGTGCGGCACCAGATCCAGAACTTTATCTTCTCCTCCACTGCTGCTGTATACGGAATCCCAGACGAGCTTCCAGTGCATGAAGGCGCGCCACTGCAGCCCATAAATCCCTATGGCAGATCCAAGCTCATGAGCGAGTTCATCCTGCAGGACGCAGCCCAGGCCCACCCCAAACTGAAATACATTATACTGCGCTACTTCAATGTGGCTGGAGCAGATCCCCAAGGCAGACTGGGCCAGAGCACCCCTGAAGCCACACATCTGATCAAGGTGGCCTGTCAGGCCGCCCTGGGCCAAAGGCAGAGTCTGGATATATTCGGTACAGACTATCCCACCAAGGACGGCACAGGAGTCAGGGACTACATCCATGTCACCGACCTCTCCCTGGCCCATGTGGCAGCCCTGGAACACCTGCAACAGGGTCAAGGCTCGAAGATTTTGAATTGTGGATATGGCCATGGATATTCAGTGCTGGATATTGTGCAGGCAGTGGAAAGGGTCAGCAAGACCAAACTGCCTACCAGAAAAGTAGAGCGAAGACCCGGAGACCCTGCAGAACTGGTAGCAGATCCCAGCAGATTAAGGGCAGCATTCAATTGGCTGCCCAGGTACGATGACATTGAAAAAATTGTGCAAACTGCCTATGCTTGGGAGCAAAATCAAAGATACTAAGGCCCTTTACCATTACACCCTAGAAAGGAGGTTGACTGTGGCCCCGCTACGCTGGATCCTGATTTTGGCCTGTTTGTTGCTTATTGGTCTTTGTTCATTCTCCCTGGCTTTGGGCCAGGAAACAGGTCAGGAGGAAAGCCAGGCCCAGGAAGAGAACCAGGAAGAGAACCAGGAAGAGAAAAAGCCGGAAGTGGTCAGGCAGGGGCAGCAAGTGCCAGAGGAGGTGGAAGAGGCGGGCAAGGTTCCAGTCATGGTGGAATACCAGGACATGGACAGCCTGGGCAGAAGGCTGGTCTTCAACATACGGGAAAGGTTCAACAAATCCGATCTGTTCAGGCTATCTGGATACCAGGAGGAAAAGATCAAGATCATGATCTCCAGCCAGGAGGAGTTCCCCTCCAGGCCAGGGCTTAGCTCCATCTACTCTATTGTCTGGACCTTTTCCTATGGCCAGGATGTCCTGGATAACTATCTACAGGCTGAGGTAGGTCAGATCAGCAACCAGGGCCTAACAGAGCTGGCAGAGGACCTGGTGGCCAAGACAGACCGCATCTATACAGACTACAGCTATCTATTTGAGGAGGACTAAAGACGCGACAACAAAAAATTCTTTTTGCAGTCGCAAGGAACAGATGCCAGAATACAAAGGGCAGGAAAACCAGATAGCTACCCTGCTCTCTGGTAATAATTCTGTCCATTTTCTTTTTTTAGTTACATCAAGACAGCTCTCAGTAGGCCTAGAGGATGTCAATCCCTTAGCTCTCTGGCCTTATCTGAAAACCTTTGCCCAAGATCCTGCAGCAACTGAGCCACCTTGGCCACAGCATCGCGGTTCTGGCCCTGAACCAATCTGCGCTGCACCCACTCTGCTATATACAAAATCTCATGGCTCTCTAACTCCCTGGAGCTGGATCTGGACTTGATAGCCTTGATCAAATCCTCTCTGGCCCTTTCCCTGGCTTGTATGGCCCGGCGATAATCCCGGACTGCCTGCTCCTTCCTCAGTTCTGTCTGAGCCAGTTCCTGCTCCAGCTCTGGGTCTTCCCCTTCCTCTTCCTGGACTTGCCTTTGCAACATCTTCAGCCTGTTTTGCTCCTGGTTCAATATATAATTGGAGTGCACCGCATCCTGCTCATGTTCCAGATATTCCTGGACCAGCGCGGCGCTTTCTTGATTCTGGGCCAAAGCCTGGAACACACCGGCTACAGCTTGCATATAGCTGCCTTTGGTCTGCAGCAGATCTGCAATCTCCTCCTGATTCAAGGTCCTTTCCTGCATCTGGCCATTAGGGCCTTCAAACTCCCACTTGCGCTGCCTGGCCTCTTGCAGGAACTGCTCCAGGAATTCCTGGGCATACTTCTCATATATCCTCTCCAGGACCTGGCTATCCATAACCCTATCCAGGATCTCCTTCCTGGCCTCTTGGGGATCTTCCTCCTGGTATCTGAAGCCGGTTAGCTCCAACCCGTATCTAGCGTTCAGGGATTTGAAGCTGAGCCTGCTCTTGCCCTGCTCCCCTGCATTATCCTTGCTCTGGGGAGGCACATAATGGGCCACCATGTACTCTGCCAGATCCTGGATAAAGTAGTTAGTCAGCACGTAATCCTGGATCCAAGTCCACCAGGACTCTTCCTGCTCTTGCCTGTCGCTGGCCTGAGGCCCTGTCTGCCCCAGCAGGGCTTTTTCCGGATCAGGCATCCCTTTGCGCAGCTTTTGCACAAACTCAGGTTCACTGCCCGCAGGCAGAGGCTCTGCCTGCTCCAGGGCCTGCCCTTCTGTCTCTTGGGGCTGGGATTCAGAGTCCAGCTGGCTCAGCTTGCTGCTTTGCTGGAAAAGGTACCAACCGCTGAAGCTGCCCAATAAAAGGGCAACAAAGAGCAATATTAACGATATCTTTTTTCTGCTCATGCATTTTATACCCGGGTTGCGATTTTTGCTTTCAAGGTTTACAGCTGGCTGACACACAAGGGGAACGCTAAGTCAAGCTAGCAAACACACTATAGAAACTCAACGATTTTCTTTTTGTAAAGCCTGGTCTGGAGCCTGTCCTACACCTGTTCAGGCTCTAACTCTGCAGACCCTGCAACGCAAGGGACTTTAAGATGCAGGACTTTAATGAATCCCAAGGACCATTTCGCAACAGCAAAGATATAATCCTGGCCTCCGGATCACCTAGAAGGCAAAGGTTGCTGGCTTCCCTGGGTGTGCACTTTCTGGTCCAGCCCAGTTCAAAACAAGAACCTGAACCTTTGCCTGAACAGGATCCTGTAGAGTACTCCCAGAAAATGGCCAGGCTCAAGGCAGCCTCTACAGCAAGCAAGCAGAAAAAGGCAGTGATACTGGCAGCAGACACCATTGTGGTCTTGGAGGGAAAAATACTGGGCAAGCCTGGAGACTGTAACCAAGCCTTGGAGATCCTGCGCAGGCTAAACGGAGCCATCCACCAGGTAATAACCGGTTGCTGCCTGCTGGATACCGTCTCTGGTCAGGAAAAGGGCTTTGCTGTAAGCAGCACAGTAGCCATGGGCGATTTGCAGGACGAGATCCTGCAGGGGTATGTATGGAGCCAAAAACCCCTGGACAAGGCCGGAAGCTATGGGATCCAGGACCTGGGAGGAGCCTTGATTCGCTCCATCCAGGGTTCCTACAGCAATGTAGTGGGCCTGCCTATGCACGAAGTGCTGGAGGCCTTGCTGGAGCTTGAGGCCGTGCATCTGGAGTAAAGCTTATGAGATCCTGGCTGACAAGAGTAGATGCCTTGCTTTTGCAACTGGCCACCCTGGGTCCCTTGGGCAGAATACCTTTTGCTCCAGGCACTTGGGGATCATTGGCTGCGGTGCTAGCGGCGCCTTGGTTGTTTGCCCCCCTGCCCTGGATCTGGAAGGTCATAATCCTTATTGCCCTGTTTTTACTAGGGGCGTGGACCGCAGGTAGAGCAGAGCAGATCCTGGGCCAAAAGGATCCTGGATCAGTGGTTGTGGACGAGTTCGCAGGCCAGCTACTGGTCTTTGCCATCTGTAGCCAGGCTTCCCCTTGGCAGCTGGCGGCAGGCTTTGTGCTGTTTAGGGCCACGGACATTTTAAAGCCCTGGCCTGTAGGTGCCTCAGAGGCCTGGCTGCCAGCAGGCTTCGGGGTCATGCTGGACGACATCCTGGCAGGGGCTTATGCCGGAATTATCCTTTTACTGCTGCAGTTCCTGCAAAGATCCATATCCTAAACAAAAAGGCGGGAAACTGACCTGGCTGACCAGCTTCCCGCCTTATGAGTACAATCTATGGTCTGGATCCCTATTCGCTGTCTGACATACTCTCTCTGACCTGCCCAATCAGCTCCAGGGCCTGCTGCAACTGTTCCTGATCCTCTCCCTGCAGTTGATTGCTGAGGAACCCGGCCCTTTGGGCAATATCATCCAGCAAGCTGGAATAGATCACATTCCTGGTTTCCTGGGGCAGATTCTCCAGCTCAGCCATCCTCTCCTGCAGCCCGCTCAGTGAGCTATCCAGGCCTGAGACCTGTGTATCCAGCTCAGACATGGAATCCTGCATCTGATTCATGGTGCCCCCCATCTCAGAAACCTGCTCATCCACTGCATTGAAGTTCTGCACAGTGTCCTCTAGCCCGGAGATATTGTTGTTTAGGACAAAATAGAACACCACCATCAGCACCACTGCCAACGCGGATATAAACAGGGCCACCTTGCCCATGTCCCGGCGTACTTCCTCATGCAAATGATCCGGTCTGGGCTCATGCTCGTCTGATTTTGAAGAAAAGCTAACTTTTTTTACCTTTTCGGCCATAGACATGGATATTACCTCCTTCATGATTTACTGCCATTTTGGCTCCCAGGCTGGCTGTCCAGGAGCAGCATTGGACAATTTTTTCCTGGTCAGTCTGTTTAATAATCAGCATAGACCAAGCAGAAAAAAATCTCAAGTCTATTTCTTACTCCTACACAATCTGCAAGAGTGCTCTAGCTTCAGGCCAACACCTAAAGCCCTGCTAGTTGATCAGGCTCTGAATGGGAGCAGGAATTCTGCCCCCATGCTGGATAAAGCCCTGGGAGGTATCGTTGCCCCTAAGGTCGATAATCGGCGCTCTGCCCAGAAGCCCTCCGAACTCCACAGAATCTCCGGCCTGCTTGCCAGGCACAGGTATCAGCCTGGCTGCAGTGGTCTTTTTGTTGATCATTCCCACAGCCATCTCATCCGCGATAACCGCAGCCAAGGTCTCCTCTGTGGTATCCCCGGGCACAGCCACCATGTCCAGGCCCACAGAGCAGACACTGGTCATGGCCTCCAGCTTCTCCAGACACAGATTTGAGTCACCCACTGCCTGAGCGATGTACAGATCCTCACTAACCGGAATGAAGGCCCCGGAGAGCCCTCCCACATGGGAGCTGGCAAACGCCCCGCCCTTTTTCACCGCGTCATTGAGCAAGGCCAAGACAGCAGTGGATCCAGGTACCCCGATGCTCTCAAGCCCCATACTCTTGAAGATTTCGCCCACACTGTCTCCCACATTGGGCGTAGGGGCCAGGGAAAGGTCCACAATCCCAAAGGTAACCCCAAGTGCCTGGGCGACTTCTCTGCCGATGAGCTCCCCTACCCGGGTCACCTTGTAGGCAGTGCGCTTGATGATTTCAGAGAGGAGCCCAAGATTCAAGCCTGGATCAGACTCCAAGGCCCGGTCAATAGACTTTCTGACCACTCCAGGCCCACTGACCCCGACATTTATCACAGTGTCCGGCTCTCCTGTGCCCAGGTACGCCCCGGCCATAAAGGGAATGTCCTGGGGAATGTTGGCGAATACACACATCTTGGCGCAGCCCAAGCCATCCAGGTCCCTGGTCAGCCCTGCAGTCTCCTTGAGGCACTTGCCCATGGCATAGACTGCATCCATGTTGATCCCGGCCCTGGTGGAGGCCACATTCACCGAGGCGCAAACCCTCTCAGTACTGCTCAAGGCCTCTGGAATAGCCTGGATCAAGGCTTCATCTCCAGGGGCAGTACCCTTTTCCACCAGGGCTGTGAACCCGCCCACAAAATCCACTCCCACTTCCTGGGCAGCCTGATCCAGGACCCCGGCCAGCTCCACCAGCTGCCGTGCTCCGAAAGGAGCTGCCACTATGGCCATGGGGCTTACAGCAATACGCTTATTTACCACCTTAATTCCGTATTTGTCCCCGATACGATCACAGGTGGAGACGAACTCCCTGCCTGTGCGCACTATCTTGCGCCGCATATTCTCCGCAAAGGTTTGCGGATCATGGCTAGCGCAATCAAAAAGGCTGATCCCCAGGGTCACAGTGCGCACATCCAAGTTCTCGTTTTTGACCATCTCCAAAGTGGAGATGACCTCCCTTTCAGAAAGCATATCTCTAATGCTCCTTAAGAATAATCCAAGTTACAGGTTTACACCCCGATTTGATCCTGCCTCAGTCCCATGGGACAAACCTTGAGCCCTGCCTTAAAGTCTGCAGATATCCTCAAATATCCTTTTGTGCTGCACACTGACCTCCAGCCCTACTTCAGCTGCCCTCTGGCTCAGGCTGGAGACAAAATCCGACAACCTTACACTGATCGGTACATCCACCTCATAAATGGTCACAGATTTCTCAGGGAAAGCAATGCTGCCCCGGGCAAACTGCAGGTTGACTATATTCACGCCATACTCCTGCATCACGCAGGTTATGGTAGCAATAAGCCCCACCCGGTCCTGGCCCATGCTTATGACCACAAAGGGCTCGCTTTGCTCTTGTTCCTGCTGCTTTTGTTTGGGATGCACCTGGCTGATAAAGGGTCTCAAGCCAGTGCCCTGCAAGCGATCCTGTAAAAAGGAGTCCAACTCTGAAATATCCAAATCCTGGGGCAAAGCCACCAGGAAAATCCCAGCGAACTCCTCCTGCAGCACTGTTTGAGAGACATCTATTATGTTGCAATTCACCTCAGCCAGCAGGCTGGCTACCTGGCAGACAATGCCTGGTCTGTCCCATCCCAACACGCTTACCGCTGCCTTTTGCATATCCTTGCCCTGTCTTTGTTCTAACTGTGCCGATAGTGATCCTGACCTGGATCAGGAAATAGCAGAGCTTTTCCAGGTTTACAAGCTTTCCTTACCCTGTGTGAGAGATATCTTGACATCCTGATTGCAAGCCCTTTAATCTTTTTTGTACCTTGACAGCTTGACTCTGAACCCCCTCATTTTCAGTAAAGCTTGCTTCCGGGTACAGCAGACAATTTAGCCCCTCCTGATCCAGCTTTAAAGGAAAGGATCGAAGCCCTTGCAGGAAAAAAGGATGATACAAGAGATCTCTGCAGCTATCTTTCGGATCACCATACCCATGCCCAATAACCCCCTAAAGTATCTCAACGCATATCTCCTGCGCAACAACAAACGCCATTGCTTGATAGATACCGGCTTCAACCGGGATGTTTGCCGCAAAGCCCTGCTTCAGGCCCTAGAGGAGCTTGGTGTCCAGATCGCGGACACAGAAGTGCTGATCACCCATATGCACTCTGATCACAGCGGACTAGCGCCTGAACTCTACGCCCAAGGGGCGCGCATCTGGATGAATAGTGCGGACGCTGAGGTCATTACCCAGCCTGCTGACTGGAGCCAAGTCCTGGAATATGCCCGAATAAATGGATTGCCTGAGCAGGACCTGCTCCGGGCCAGGGATGCCCATCCCGGCTATAAGTATCGGCCCCAAGGAGAAGTGCAGACAGCAGAGCTAAAGGATGGGGACACTATAAGCTGCGCGGGATATGAGCTGCGCTGCCTGCTTACTCCAGGGCACAGCAGGGGACATGTCTGCTTTTACTCAGAACAAGAAGGACTTTTGTTCGCAGGGGACACCCTGCTGCAGGAGATCACCCCCAATATCTCCCAGTGGCTGCCTGGCACAAATCCCCTGGGAGATTATCTGCAGAGCCTGCAACGCCTGCATGGGCTGGAGGTGAAGCTGGTCCTGCCCGGGCATAGACGCCTTTTCTCGGATCACCGCCAGCGAATCCAGGAGCTGCAGGAGCACCACCAGAAAAGACTGCAGGAGGTGCTGCGCCTGGTGCACGAGCAACCTGGAACTGCCCTGGATATCGCCTCTCGCATGACCTGGGACCTGGACACCCAAAACTGGGAGGAATTTCCCCTGGCCCAGAAATGGTTTGCCACAGGAGAAGCCCTGGCCCATCTAAGTTATCTGGAATCCAAGGCACAAGTAAAAAATGAGCTTCAAGGCGGGCTTGAGGTCTGGTCCAGCCAAGCTGTAGCAGCCAGCTAAAACTGGACCTTGCGGCTTTAATCTGCAAACTCAAGGAGAATTGCCATGCAACTGGCCATCAGCACCTCTGGACAGGACTTGTCTGCACCGTTGACCGGCTTCGGCAGAGCCAGCGGCTTTATTCTCTATGATACTGAAAAAGGGGATTTCAGCTATCACTCCAACTCCCAGAATATGCTCGCAGCCAGGGGGGCAGGGGCCAAGACAGCCCAGGATCTGGCCCAGACCGGGGCTAAAGCTGTAATCACCGGCAAGATGGGTCCCAAGGCAGCAGACTTCCTGCAAGGCAAAGGGATAAAGATCTATCTAGCCTCCCAGCCCACAGTCCAGGAGGCGATCCAGGCCTACCAGGCAGGCAGCCTGGAACAGCTGGGCTGAGGGGCTGTTATCTTGTATTCTGCCCTGCTGCAGGGATGCAGAACACTGCATAGCACAGTGTTCTGCAAGAGTGCTGGCAGGTAACCTCCTGCTTGCCCGGGGCTTAGGCCTGGGACTTCATCCTTTGCAACAAAGCCTCCAGGCCCTGGGTATCATCCCTGGAGGAAATCCAGAACTGGCCCTCGTCGTCCCCGGCCTTGATCTCCAGGCTGGAGATCTTGTCCACCAGATATTTGGTCTTGCCCAAGATATCCTGGAAAGCATCCTGATCTTCCTGATCCTGCAAATCAGCATTCTGGCGCACCACTTCATATAGATAGGCCAGATAGGCGGCAGATGAGGCCAATAGATCCTGCAGCTCCTCCTCGCTCATTACTGACATAGCACTCTCCCCTGGTTTTAGTTTGCGTGCGGGCTTGATCCTAGCTCAAGTCAGCAGCAGAGTCGAGCCTTGCAGGCCAAGGGCCCTACTTGCAGTCCAATAATCCTGGCTTAAAAAACCACGTATCTGTCGCACTCCTCCACCATCTCCGCATTCCTGGCCTGGGTGGCAAAATCCCTGAATCCTACCCCTGGGACCTCGCCGGAAAGCTCCAATGCCCGGAAGCTGACATCACAGACAGAAATCCTGCCGGCCTTACCTTCCAGTTGCGCGAATTCCGGTTCCTGCGTTAGCAAGACGCCTTTGCCTGAGAAGAATATTTCCGCCTTCACCCCTTGCTTATGGGCTGCCTCGGTCAATTTGATCACCTGGCCCAAGAACTTGTTGTCCCTGACCAGGATGCCTAGTCTCTTGCCCTGGATATCTTGGCTTGCTTCAGCACTCATTGCCCCTTTTCTCCTTTGCTTGAAAACAGGTCCCTGGCCTTGGCCAGAACCAGATCCCTGACGCTTTGCTCCATGGAGTACTTCAGAACCAGCAGGGTTATACCCTCGCGCAGGAGCTGGTCCTGATCCTTGCCTTGATTGTCCGGAATGTCGCCCAGAGCGGAAAAGATCTCGTATAAGTCCTTGGGCAGACTGAAAGTGAGCTGTACACTCTCCTGCTCTTGCTGTGCATCAGTATCCCTGGGAGCTTTCTCTATCTGTTCCTGCGGAGCTTCCTGCAGGAGCTGGTAACACTCCAGGACCTTTTCCAGGCAGTGCTGCTTGAAGTATAATGCCCCTAAGGAACGGAGCACCTCCCTGGTGGCTATATGCTGCTCCGGCGGCAGATCTTCCTTGAACAAGGCCTTTTTGGCAGACTCCAAGGCGCTGTCGTAGCAATTGCATCTTTCCAGGACTATGGCAGAGGCCACATCCTTGTCCATGTCCATATTAGCTCTCCTTGCAAGTGTTTTTTCCCTGAGCCCAGCTGACAGCTACCACCAGCAGATGACCTTGTCCGCGGCAAATATCTGCTGCAGCACCCGGTCCCAGTGCACATCGCCCCTGTAGAGCTCAACACTTTTACAGTCATTTTCCCT
Source organism: Thermodesulfobacteriota bacterium (assembly GCA_051744965.1). GTDB lineage: Bacteria > Desulfobacterota > Desulfovibrionia > Desulfovibrionales > Desulfothermaceae > CAZBUB01. The sequence goes on from JBNJDO010000003.1 coordinate 43,008, forward strand.
GCAGGTTTCCCTGATCAAATCCGAGACCAGCTGCTCAGGCTCGGACTTCAAAATATGCAGCACCTCCATACTCCCCCCTGAATATTGCTTCCCTGGCTTCTGTACCTAAAGTTACTCATCTTAACCATGGACCCTGGACTTTGAGCCCTCAAGTCAAAAAGGGATCACCAGGCTAGAGGCATTGATCAGCTCTACCAGACCCTGCTGATCCAGGGGCTGGAAGCCGTGCTTCTCGATATTGGTTTGGTCGTTGGAGTATCTTCTGCCCTCCATTTCATCCAAAAACTCCATATTATCCGAATATGCCTCGTCCATATTGGCCACCTGGTGATCCCAAACCACCATGGAAACATCAGTGGCGTGCAGCAACAGCCCCAGGCTAGTGCGCAGCCCTTCGTACTGTTGCTCCACATCCTTGATCAATACAGTTACTCCCTGCATAGCTAGCCCTTTTTGATAAAGTAGTTGGTGGAACCATTTTCAGAGTCATACATGCCTAAGAACTCGTTGCCGTTTTTGTTGGCAAAATCTGGAATATCGTTCTTGGAGCCTGGATCAGTGCCCAAGATTTGCAGTATCTCCCCGCTTTGCATGTCCTTCATGGTTTTCTTGGTCTTAAGCAGGGGCATGGGACAGCTAAGCCCACTAGTATCCAAAAACTTGTCCGCCTTGATTGTACTCGGATCCATATCATACCTCCTTTAATACTTGTTTTAAAAGATTACATACTTTTCGCTCTTTTCATTCCAGATGGCCCAAAAGGCCCAGGCCAGCAGGATCAGAAGATACAAAGGCAGGGCAATCTCCCAACCGAATACGTCCGGCATGAAGGTCCCTGATCCCAGCTTGTCCATGAGACCTGTTCCGTGCAGCACTTTGTAGCCCAGGGAGTTAAACACGGAAAAGGCCAGCAGGGTCAACATCAGCTTGGTGTGTCCCTCTCCTGCCCGCCACAATGCCCCAGTGCCACAGCCTCCAGCCAAGAGCATGCCAAAGCCGAAGACCACCCCGCCCAGCAAGCTACCCAGCCAGAAGGGATGGTGTACGCCCATCATCTCCGGCTGCAGATAGTTCCACTTGATTACTGCAGAGCCCAGGCCGTAGATCATCAGGCTCATGGCAATGACCCGGACCATCTCTGCATCCCCGGTCATGAATGGATCCCTGAAGGCCCGTACAAAGCACATCCTGGAGCGGTGCATGGTGATCCCGATCAAGGCGCCGAAGAACAGCAAACCCCCTACCAGGGTATGGCCCAGATAGGAGTAAACATAAAAAGCAGCCACTATCAGGACCAGGATCATTCCGCCCATATAGGGAGCGACTTTGCCCCAGTCTATCCAGGGCTTTTTCTGCAGATTCTGGGGCTTGGGCGCTCCTGCAGCCTTCTGGGGAATGTTGCTCAGCTCCCAGATCAAGATTTTAAGTCCTAGAAAGGCTCCTGCTCCTAAACCGATCATCATAGCGTACCCACCCATGGAGAACATGCCTATAGCATTGTAAAAGCCCCCAATATTGCAGCCTGCAGCCAGGGCCGCACCAATACCCATGCAAGCCCCGCCCACAAAGCCCTTTAGGTACTCATATGCAGGGGCCAGACGTATCTTGAACTGCCTGCCCAGCAAGGCAGAGGCCACAGCGCCTACCAGCAGCCCGATATTGCTCATTGACATGGTGTTCAGCCAGGGGACCTCTGGCTTTTCAGAGCCTATTCCCAGACCGTAGACAATCCAGTCCCCCCAATTGCGGTAGCCTCCAGTGATGCCCCAGGAGCTGTGCCACATAAAAATTAGCAGGGCCAAAATGGCCACAAATATACCAGCCAGCCAGCCCGGCCAGTTGCGCTCAAACACCGCTGCATAGTTGCGCCTGCTCTCCTCGCGCAGGCTTTGCCAGAATGTAACAGACAATTTGTACTCCTTGGCAAAAGGTTATTCTAAGGTCTGCTTTCCTTTATATTAATTCTTGCAACTGTCGTTCCAAAAAACTGCTTCTGGATATTGCCTAGTTTTCTGGATTTATACCCTGCTGCCGGTATCTGACCCTAAAATTGTTAAAGCCAGTTTCAACAACTGTTTAATCACTCTTTTCTTAACCCTGGATCCAGGAACAAACAGGCTGCATTTTTGCTTGGCAGATGCTATGAATACAGCTAAGGAGGAAGGTTATTAGTGCCTTATCCGTGAAACTCTGTCAGAAAAAACAAGAAATTTATGAACCACAAAGGCACTAAGGACACGAAGGGAAGAACGAAGAAGAATGATTTTTCTTCTGCTGGGTCAGACAGCAGAAGAAAAGGCTTCCACGCCATGAAGTATAGCTGATTTGTGCCCTTTGTGCCTTCGTGGTTCAAATCTTTAACTTGGGTTGCGGGCACAGTCCGCTTTAGGAAGCTCTAAACGTATTTATTCACCATCTACTATGCCCGAACAAACATATACACCATGAGCCTGTGAATAGTCACCTCTAAACATAAATAAGGAGAGAATATGTCTACAAAGCAGATCCAGGAAGCGGCAGAGCTCATCTACCAGGAGCTCAGACTGGACACCCTGCCGGTGGCCTTCAAGATCCAGGAAGAGGCAGCGCAGGAGCCGGAAAAGACCCGCAGGCCAGCTCGAGATCTGGGCAAGCGGATCACTATCTGCCAGGCAGTGGGCATGGCCCGCACCTATGGCTGGACCCTGGGCCTGGAAGCCAGGGATATTGCCTGCGTGCCTGCCCTGATCTGCTTTGGCCACAGCAGCCTGGAGCAGCCCAGGCAGGTTTTGGCGGAGTTCTTTAGCCAGGTGGGCTGGTCCCGGGACTTGCAGACAGCCTCCAGGGAGATGGAAAACATAAACTGTTTGCCCAGGGGCAGGGCTGGAATGATCTTGCTTGCCCCGCTCAAGAAGGCCCTGTTCCACCCGGATGTGGTGGTGGTCTACGCCAACCCAGCCCAGATCATGCGCCTGGTGCACGCCTGGACCTTTACCTCAGGTAAGCCTGTACAAAGCGAAGTCAGCGGAAAAGTGGAGTGCAACAGGTATCTCCTGGGGCCTTTCCTGCACCAGGCTCCTGAAGTGGTCATCCCGGGCAACGGGGACAGGATTATGTCCAGGACCCAGGACCAGGAAATGATCTTTGCCTTTCCAGGTTCAGCCCTTGCGGACATCAGCCAGGGACTGGAATCCGCAGGCAGAAAAATGGGGGCTCGCTATCCTGTGCCGTTTTATCAGAACTTTGAGCCGGAGTTTCCGCCAGTCTTCAGGGAGCTGGCCCAAAAGGCGGGGTTGGAGATGGATTAAACCCCCCTTTCCTGGACCTGCTGGATAGGGGAAGGAGCTGGTGCTGTGACTGCTGTCTATTAGGAAGGGAGTCCTTCTGATTCCCTTCCCTTTCACCTGCATGTTAACCTAGCCTTCTTCCTGCATGCGCTGCACCAGCTTGGGCACCATGGCCTGCATCAGCTCCTGCATCAGCTCCTGCAGTACATCCTCCACCCTTTTGGTCCCGGGCAGGATATGCTTACCCACCTTGACCCCGAAGGTCTCCCGGTACAGATCCTTGCCTTCAGGCTCTGCCCGCAGCATGATTTCCACCCTCAAAGCACCTTTGTACTCGGTGCTGGAAACCTCCTGCAGATCCACATCCAAAATCCGGCCCTCTACAGCCACCCCGGTATCAGCAGAGCCTGAGACCCTGACCTTGCAGCCTTGGGCTTCAAGCTGGTCAGCTGTGGCCTCCCTGACCCATTTCTCCACAGCAATATCCGAAAATATCTGCTCTCCCTTGCGGTTGGTGCCCAGATTGCGCTTGCCTGTTGTGTCCTGGAAAGGCAGGACTGTCACCTTATCCTCGCATTCCGGACCAAACTCCTGCTGGGGCTGGTACTGCAAAGAAACCACATTCGGACTACAGCTGCAGACCAAGGCCAGCAACAAAAAAGGCGCTATCCAAAACTTAATTTTCATGGCGACTACTCCTGGGACAAATTGTTCAGACCAAGCAAACTCTTTATTCTTTACCAGCAAGCATCCGGGTCAGGCCCTGCTTGTCCAGGAGCCTGAGCCTGGAGTCCCGGCCCAGTTCTTGGACCTGCTCCCTAAAACCTGGACAGGAAATCACATGCCCTTCCTGGGCGTCCCCCTTATCCAAACGCTCCAGCATGGCCTGCATCGCCTGCTCATTTACTGCCCCGGACTTGTAGTACCTATACTGCACCAACACGGTGCTCCCCTGCTTTTTGGCGATCATATCCACTTCTGCCTGGTCTTGGGGGTCAACATGGGACTCCACCTGATAGCCGTTTTTGGTGTAGAGTTCCTGTACCAGCTGGGAAAAGGCCCTTTGGGAAAGTCTGCCCAGGGAGCTGGGATCTGCTTGCCCTGAAAGCAGACGGTCCTTCATCCAGTTATTGTAGAAGGATACCGGGGCCGGAATCAGCAGGATCAGGGCGATCAACCAGGCAGTACTGGACAGAGCCCCGGCCAAGACCCCCAGCAGGGATTCTTCCGAGAAAACCCCGGGCAGTACCAGCGTAAGCAACATATAGACCGCTGCTGACAGAAGCGCGCTGACCCACCAGGGCGCTTCCACCAGCAGTTCCAGCATGTTCTTGCTGCCTTCAGCCATAATTAGACCTTAAATCCTTTTTTACCCTCGCACCACCAGTCCTGCAGATGCATATAGCCCCGAACCAGATTCCCCAGCACAAAGCGCAGTGGCTCCCCTGGCCACGGCAAAACATTGCGGTTTACAAAGAACATCCTGGTCAGCTCAGTGCTGCGCTCTAGAAGCAGATCCGCAAGCGTGGCTCCATTCAAATGGCTCATGGACACTCCATGGCCCATGCCCCCCAGGGAATACACTATGCGCTTGTCTCCTGCATAGCCCAGAGCAGGAGCCATGTCCAGGGGAATGGATATGGGACCTCCCCACTCCTGACTGAATGCCACATCATCAAGTACCGGAAAGAACCTGTGTACGCTTCTCTTCAGGGCCTGAAATATGCCCTGGTTTTTGTCGTGCTCGGTGTTCAGGCCAAAGTAAAAGCCCAGATCCCTGCCTCCCACCACTGCCACGTCAGCCCTGCATTCCCCTTGCAGGGCAGGGTTTGGTGCATAGGGTATCGTGGTTAGCCAAAAACCCTTGCCTGCTAAATCATCCATATTTTATTGGCCTGTGGGCTTCCGCGGTTACTGAACCTCCATGGCAGTATTGACAGCCCGCATATAAACTGTCAATCCAAAAGCTTAAACCGCAAACCTGCAAGCTCGCTTATGCAATTCACAAAAGACTTGAACCAGAGCCTGCCCCTGCCTGCCTGGCTGCTGGCAGCCTTGCAGCAGACCCTGCCGGTAATCCTGGGCTATCTGCCTGTGGGCTTTGCCTACGGGGTCCTGGCCCAGAAAAGCGGACTCTCCGGGATGAATACAGTGCTCATGTCCCTGCTGGTCTTTGCCGGCTCTGCCCAGCTTATCGCAGTGGGCCTTTTGGCTTCCGGCGCAGGCGCGGCCACTGTCATCCTGACCACCTTTATGGTCAACCTGCGCCATCTGCTGATGTCCGCCTCCCTGGCCCCATTTTTGAAATCCTGGAGCAGGCTGCAGCAGGCCTTTTTCTCCTTCCAGCTCACAGACGAGACCTTTGCCCTGCACTCCAGCCGCTTTACCCAGGGCCATACCTCAAAGCATGAGACCCTGGCCATAAATGTCATCGCCCAAAGCGCCTGGCTGGCTGGCACCTGTCTGGGCCTGTTTGCAGGAGGACTAATCAGTGACGTCCAGCCTATAGGCCTGGACTTCGCCCTGCCTGCCATGTTCATAGTGCTCTTGGTCTGGCAGCTGCAAAGCCTGCTCAGAGTGATAACCGCTTTGGCAGCAGGAGCCTGCTCCCTGGCCCTGACCCTGCTGGGACTGGAGCAGACAAGCATCATCCTGGCCACTGTCCTGGCCGCAACCCTGGGACTTATGCTGGAGACATGGAGCAAAAACAGATCTTCCTGATCATTATAGGCATGATGCTGGTCACCTATGGACCCAGGCTGCTGCCCATCCTGGCCTTGTCCTCCAGGCCCCTGCCCCCCAGCCTGACCAGGTGGCTGCAGCTGATCCCTGCGGCTGTTCTGGCTGCCCTGCTGGCTCCTGCGCTGTTTGCCCCGCAGGGAGAGCTGCACTTGTCCTCCCAGAACTATTTCCTCTGGGCCGCCCTGCCCACTCTTTTGGTGGCAATCAAAGGCAAAAGCTTTGTCTGGGCCATTCTAACAGGCATGGCTGTGGTGGCCCTGCTGCGCTATTTGGGCTAGCCCCCCTTCCAGCCTCCAACTTAAGAAAGTGCTGATTCGTTCTTGGCAATCAATCATAAGCTATCTGAAAACACTTTGTTTTTATTGACCATCTGCAAGACCCTGACAGCTTTAACTCCCCTGGTTTCTTTGCCTTTACTTTTTACTTTCAACTTTTTACTGTTAATTCTGCAAAGCTTAGCCTGAAACCTTGAACTTTCAAGCACTGGGGAGGAAACTATGCAAGTTATGCAAGCCATCCAGGACAGGCGCAGCATCAGGGGTTTCAAGCCGGATCCAGTGCCCAAGGAAATGCTGCAGCAGATCCTGCAGGCCGCTGTCCGGGCACCCTCTGCCATGAACTCCCAGCCCTGGGAGTTTACAGTCCTGGCAGGCAGCGCCCTGCAAAAGATCCAGGACAAAAGTGCGGAAAAGTTCAGATCCGGCCAGGATCCTGCTCCTGAGCTGGCTCCGGGCAACTGGCCCAGGGACAGTGTATACAGAAGAAGGCAGACCGATCTGGCCAAGCAGATCTTCAGCCTGCTGGGCATTGGCAGGGAGGACAAGGAAAAGCGAGTCGCCTGGGCAGAGAAAGGTATCAAGTTCTTCCAGGCCCCGGCCGCCATAATTATCTGCACTGACAGGCAGCTGCCGGAATGCGAACCCTTGCTGGACATCGGGGCAGCAGTGCAGAATATCTGTCTGGCGGCAGTGGACCAAGGCCTGGGTACCTGTATTGAAGTCCAGGGTGTGGGCTATCCAGAGGTAATCAGGGAGATCACTGGCATCGGGCAGGAAAAGCGCATCCTGCTGGGTATAGCTGCAGGCTGGCCTGACTGGGAGGACCCTGCCAATCAGCTGCGCAGCAACAGGGAAGATCCAGATACACTCACTACCTGGATGGGATTTTAATTAGGTAGTAATTACTTCACCCAAACAAATCCCTACCCAAGACCCCGATCCTTAGGACTGTCCTCCAAAACCCTGGAAGGACAGTTCTGCTCCTGGCAGCAGCCGCAGCCCTGGGGCAGGTCCTGCCTGCCCCGCCTCTTGCCCAGCCTCCTCCAGACATACCAGGCAGCTGCCAGAACCACCAACCCGACTATAATCTTTTCCAAAACAGCATACATAGCTTAACCTCCAGAGCTTGGGGGATCCCCTTCTATAATGCCTAAATATAAGTATGCCTTAGCCTAGAAGCAATGCTGCTTTTTAACCCAACTGCTTAGACATGCCCAGCCTCCAGCCCGGGAGATAGCTGCTGCAGCTTGAGCATCCTGGAATACAGCCCCTGCCTATTCAAGAGCTCAGCGTGCGTGCCCTGCTCCCTGATGCGGCCCTTGTGCAGCACTATGATCCTGTGCGCCTTGCGCACTGTACTTAATCTATGGGCCACTGTAATGGTGGTCCTGCCCTGCATGAGCCGCTCCAAGGTCGCTTGAATGTGGACCTCGGTCTCAGAGTCCACCGCAGAGGTGGCCTCGTCCAGGATGAGCAGCTCAGGGTCCCGGGCAAAGGCCCGGGCAATGGAGACCAGCTGCCTCTCCCCGGCTGACAGGGAATGCCCCTCTGCAGACAGCTCTGTGTCCAGCCCCTGTGGCAATTTCTGCAGCAGGTAATGACAGCCCGCAGCCTTCAGGGCCTGCAGCACTCCTTCCTGGTCCAGATCCGGGTTGCCCTGCAGGATATTCTGCCTCAAGCTCCCGGAAAAAATATAGGGATCCTGCAGCACCAGGGCTATCCTGGAGCGCAGGACCTTTAGGTCCCATTTCTGCAGATCCAGTCCATTGATCAGGATCCTGCCCTGGGTGGGCCAGTAATAGCCCAAAATAAGGTTAATTATCGATGTCTTGCCAGAGCCTGTCTGGCCCACCAAAGCCAGCCTCTCACCGGACTGGATCAGCATATTTATGTTTTGCAGCACTGGCTGATCAGGCTCATAAGCCAGATACACTTCTTGAAAGCGAATATCCCTGAGGCCCTGCTTGTTCTGGAAAGAAGCAGGAGTGCTCTGCTCCTCTGCCAGCTGCTCCTGATCCATAATCAAAAAGATACGCTCCGCAGAGGCCAGGGCGTTCTGCAACAGGTTGTACTTCTCCGCGATGTCCCGGATGGGTCGAAAAAACATGCGCATATAGGAAATAAATGCCACCAGGGTGCCGATGCTCAGGCTCCTGCCCAGGACCTTCTGCCCTCCGTAGAGCACAATCAGGGCCACGGCCAGAAAGCCCAAGGCCTCCACCACCGGCAGAAATACCGCCATGATCCGGATCTGGCTCAGGCCTGCCTGATAATGCTCGTGGTTGATCCTGGCAAAGCCCTGATAATTGCCCTGCTCCCGATTAAATAGCTTGATACTCTGAATGCCGCTGATAGTCTCGGAAAAAAGGGAGTTCATCTCTGCCAGCTTTATCCTGAGCTGCCTGAAGGCTGCCCTGGATTTCAGGGCAAACAGCCAGGCCGCAGCCACCACCAAAGGCAGGACAGTAAAGCTTACCAGGGCCAGCCTCCAGTCTATGCTGAGCATCACGGCTGCGATGCCCAGGAGCATGAACAGGTCCCGGAGCACAAAGCTGATAAAGTTGGTGAACAGCTCCTGCAGGTTCTGCACGTCATTGGCCACCCTGGTCACCAGCCTGCCCACAGGGTTCTTGTGCAGAAAGGAAAAGGACAGATTCTGGATATGGTTATAAAGCCGCAGCCGCAGATCATGCATGACCTTCTGGCCAGTATACTCCATGACCAGTTTCTGCCAGAAGCTGAAAGCAAAATTGAGCAACATCAAGAGCAGGAAAAGGCCGGTAATCCAGGCCACCCCTTTCAGGTCCGGCTCCCTTAAAAGCCGCAGCTCAGGTTTTTCCAGCTTCTTAAGAGAGGAGTAGGGGATTTGGGCCTTTCCATTTTCCTGCTGCACCAGATCCGGGTATTTGCGCAGCAAAAGCTCCCCGCCGGGACTCTGGGGATCAAAGGTGTACAGCCTTTGCTCCTTTTGGGCCTGGCCGGCAGTGTTTTGTTCAGGCACAATATAGCGATCTATGGCCTCCTTGGTCAGATAGGGGACCGCTATCTCCAGCAGGGTAATGCAGAGCACCAGCAACAACGAAGCCAGCACAGCCAGCCTATAGGGCTGCACAAACGGCCAGAAGCGGCGCAGGATGGAGAAATCCCTGCCTTTGCCCTGGGGCTGTTCTTCCTCGAAATAGCCGAAATCAATAGGCATGAATCTCTTCTTCCAGCTGCTGTAGCCTCCAGGTCCGGGAGTAATACCCCTTGCTGTCTGCCAGGAGCTCGCTGTGGGTACCGTGCTCCACCACCCTGCCCTGATCCAGGACAGCGATCCCAGCAGCAGGGGCAAGCGCTGTCAGCCTGTGGGAGGAGATGAGCATGCTTCTGGCATCCTTCTGACTGTAGAGGTTCTGTAGCACAGTGTAGGCAGTAGCAGCATCCATCTGGCTTACAGGATCGTCCAGGACAAGCAGCCCAGCAGGCTGCAACAGACCCCGGGCCAAGCAGATTCGCTGTTTCTGGCCCCCGGAGAGGATCACCCCCCGCTCTCCCACCAGGGTTTGCAATCCCTGGGGCAGGGAGTGCACAAACCCTGTAAGCTCAGTTTGCTGCAGCACATGATCTATATCCTCCTGGGATATATCCCTGCCCAGGGTGATATTCTCCAGGATAGAGCCTGCAAACAGGAATGCCTCCTGGGGCACAAAGGCAATGTTCTGCCTTAACTCCTGCAGGGGCAGCCCTTGGACATCCTGGCCACCAAGCAGAATACTGCCCTGATCCGGGTCATATAGGCGGGGCACCAGCTTGAGCAGGGTGGACTTGCCGCTTCCAGGCGGGCCGGTCAGCCCCAGGCTGCCGCCTTGGGGCAGATCTAGATTAACCTCCTGCAAGGCGGGAAAATTGCTGCCGGGATAGCTGAAGCTGACCCCTTCCAGGCCCAAACCCAATCCCTGGCCTGCAGGCAGACTCTCTTTACCAGCAACTGATTCCTTTTCAGATTCTGTCTGCAGGATGCGATTTATGCGATCCAAAGAGGCCCTGCCCCGCTGCAGCAGGTTGATGGTCCAGCCCATGGCCATCATGGGCCAGGTCAAAAGGCCCAGGTAGTTGACAAAGGCCACAAACTCCCCAGGGCTGATGCCGCCCAGTATGGTCTGTCTGCCGCCCAGAAGCAGCACCAGGCCCAGACTTAAGTTGGTCAGAAAGAGCATCAAGGGGAAAAAGGCACCCACTATCCTGGCCAGGCCCAGGTTGGAGTCCACATATCTTCTGGAGCTGTCCGCCACCGTGCCCAGTATTTGCTCTTCCAGGCCATAGGCCCTGACCAGGCGCATGCCAGCCAGGCCTTCGCGCACGCTCTCGGTCAGATCAGAGAACCTGGCCTGTACATCCTGATAGCGATTATGCAGCCTGCGGCTGAAAAAAAGGGTGCCCAGAACAATAAAAGGCATGGGAATAAGCACCAACAGGGTAAGCTGAATATTGATGGCCAGCATGAAACCCACTGCTGCCAGGCCCAGAAATATTGCATCGTTTACAGCCACCAGCCCCATGCCTGCAGCCATGCGCACCTGCTGCAGATCATTGGTGGCATGGGCCATAAGATCGCCGGTCTTAGTTTTGTCGAAATAGCTGCAGCTCAAGGTCTGGACATGGGCCAGGAGCTGATTGCGCAGCCCCTCCTCCAGCCTGCGGGCATTGCCCATTAGACAGCTGCGCCAGATATAGCGAAAACCGCCCATGACCAGGGCTACAGCTGCTATTAACCCGGCATACCCTGCCAAATGGACAGCTTCAATCTGCAGGGCTGTGAGCTGATCCACTACCAGGCCCAGGATCCTGGGGATCAACAGCTGCAGCAGATTGACCACTATCAGGCTGCAGACACCGATCAGGATCCAACCCCTGCGCTCCCGGAAATAAGGCCAGACCAGGGCCAGAGAGCCCTGCCTGCTCAGGTTTCGCATAGCATGCTCTTTTTAAGTATATATGGATAAGCTTATATGTGAGAGAACTGAAAAGCAGCAGATCTGCTGCAAAACAGGCTTGACAGCCTAGCAGCTACCAGGCTATGGAAAGCTACATATAAATTTCCAGCCCTTAAGCAAAGGAGCAAGCCCATGCAAGAGCCTCCACAGCATTTTCAGAACCTGCAGAAAAGCTACAAGCCTGTTCTGGACGCTTTGGGCCAGGTAGGCCAGGCAGTACGCGAGGCAGGCCCCATCCAGGAAAAGCAGGCCCAGCTCATTCAGCTGGCAGCATCAGCGGCTATCAGGTCAGAAGGAGCAGTACACAGCCACACCCGCAGGGCAATGCAGGCAGGGGCCAGCCCGGAGGAGATCAGACAGACCCTGCTGCTTTTGATCTCCACCATAGGCTATCCCACGGTGGCTGCCGCCCTGTCCTGGGCAGAGGATATCCTGCAGGAAAATTAGCCCAGCTTTGCTCAGTCTGCAGGAGAAAGTATCTTGTCCCTGGTCTGCAGGTAATGCTCCAGGTGCTCTCCGCCCAGGTTGATGGCCTTTTGCGCAGCTTGCAGGGCCTCTAGATCTCTGCCCTGCTCAGCCAGGACCTGGGCTAGATTGTTCCAGGCTGGGGCAGATTCAGGGTGTAATTCTACAGCCTTGCGCAGGGCTTGCACAGCCCTGCTTTGCTTTTGCAGGGCATAAAAGCAGTTGGCCTGGCCCAAAAGCGCAGCCAGATCCCGTGGCCATTTCTGCAAGGCAGCCTGGTAGCCCTGCTTTGCCAGATCATGCTGACCGCCCTGCTCCAATGCGTACACAGCCTGCAGGTATCTATGCCTGTTAGCAGCAGCAGGCAGCCTGCCTGGCGGCAGAACCACCAGGCCCCAATAATCTGCCCTGGCCCAAGTCCGCAAAAAGGTCCTCTCCTTTATCCGTCTGGGCTCAGGGCTGCCGTCCAGGAGACAGAGTGAGTCCTGTTCTGGACTAAAACCGCAGACCACTGCGTAATGCCAGACAGGGAACCAGGAAAGGCCCCGGTTCTGCAGTACCAGGACCGGTATCTCTGCTTTTAGCTGCGCCAGGAGCTCTCTTTTGCCCTGGATTTCATAGGCCAAGGCCCCTTTTCTGCGGGCTGCGCCGAGCAAAGCAGGCTGTAGTGTCCCTTGCCTTTCCGGATTATAAAGCAAGGGCTCCAGCTCCCCAGGGCTGACCTCTACCCCGCTCCAATGCAGCAAAGAAGCCAAAGAGGCTGCCCCGCACTGCTTGGCACGCTGCTCGAACCCGGGAACGTCCTGGATTTCTACAGCCTCCTGTCCTGGAGCATCTGCAGGGACCAAAGGAGCAGTCGGACCTGCGCAGCCCGCAGCAAACAGCAGAAAAGGCCAGAGCGCAATCAAAAGGTATCTAAGCCGCCAGGACAAAATCAAGCCAATACAGATTTAGCGAATCTGTTCCTTTTTGACGAAAGTAAACACGTCTGTGTAGCCCAGAATGTCAGTTATGATCAGCACCACAAAAATAAACAGGGCAGCGCCCACAATAGTTCCTGCACCCTGGCCCGCGGGCAGCTCCGGCAGTCTGGCCGCAGCTGCCTGGACCTCGGAATCGCTCAAGGCCTTTACCCTGGCCTCGGCCTCATCCGGAGCAATCCCCTGCTTCTCTAAGGCCTTTGCCACCTCTTCGCGCTGCAGGAAATCCTGCAGCTTCTGCCTGGCTTCCCTGGTCTCCTCGGATTCCAGGACAGCTCCAGTCTCCAGCATGGCAGCCTGTACCGGCCAGACAGGAACCAGGGTGAAAGCCAGGACCAGGACCAGAAACAGGCTTGTAATCCGATAGAACATGCTTGGTGCAGACATGGGACCTCCTTGTTTTGTTTACGCTTTTGGGCATGTGATATGCCAGCCTGGATGACAGGCCTTTTTATATGCCAATTCAAGCCTGAAGGCAACAAAATCCCTGCAGGGAGCCTATAGGATCCAGTATACTCAAGAACATAAACAAAGGAGCAGCAGCATGAAAATCGGTTGTCCCCGGGAGATCAAGGACAGCGAGTTCAGGGTGGGACTGACCCCGGCAGCAGCAAGGGCCTATATCCAGCACGGACACAGTGTGCTGATCCAAAAAGGGGCAGGAGCAGGCTCAGGCATCACTGACTCGGAATATGCACAAGCCGGAGCCAAGCTTCTGGAATCCGGCCCAGAGATCTGGCAGCAGGCAGAAATGATAGTCAAGGTCAAGGAACCCCTGCCTGAAGAATATGGGCTTATGCAGCCCGGACAGATTGTGTACACCTATTTCCATCTGGCTGCCAGCCAGGAGCTGACCCAGGCCTGTCTGGACAAGGAGATCATTGCTGTAGCTTACGAGACAGTGCAGACAGATACCGGGGCTTTGCCTCTACTCAAGCCCATGAGCGAGGTGGCTGGACGCATGGCTCCGCTCATGGGCGCATTTTACATGGCCCGGCCATTTGGGGGCAGAGGCCTGCTGCCCACTGGAGTACCCGGAGTGCTTCCGGCCAATGTGCTCATTATCGGCGGAGGCGTGGTGGGCAGCAATGCAGCCAAGACAGCCGCAGGCTTCGGCTGCCAGGTGACTATCATGGATATCCAGGTGGACACACTGGAGCACCTGGGTAATATCCTGCCGGTGAATGTCTTCACCCAGTTCAGCAACAGCCACAACCTGGAGGCGGCTTTGCAGCGTGCGGATATAGTGATTGGGGCTGTGCTGCTGCCCGGGGCCAAGGCCCCCAAGCTTCTAGGCAAGAAAGAGCTGCACAGGATGAAGCCTGGGGCCATACTGGTGGATGTGGCCATTGATCAGGGAGGCTGCGCAGAGACCTCCAGGCCCACCACCCACAGTGACCCGGTATATATTGAGGAGGATGTCCTGCACTATTGTGTGGCCAACATGCCCGGGGCCTACTCCCGGACCTCCACCTTTGCCCTGAACCACGCCACCATAGGCTTTGGCCTGCAGCTGGCAGGCAAGGGCGCAGAAAAGGCCTGCAAGGAAAACCCCGTGCTTTGCCGCGGTCTGAATGCCTACAAAGGCACTTTGACCTGTCCGCCGGTGGCAGAGGCCTTTGACCTGCAGGAGGTCTGCAAGCAGCCCCAGGAGGTGATCCAGGCAGTGTAGAGCCTTTGAGGGCAAAAGCCTTTAATCAATCTGCTTTGGACTTTTGCCAGTAAACCGCAACCTAAAAGGAGGAGTTGGATGGAAGCTCTGCAAGGCATTCTGAGTGCGGTCAGCGGATTCGTCTGGGGTCCCTACATGCTGATCCTGTTGGTGGGTACAGGCGTCTACCTGACCTTCGGCATGAAATGGAGGACAGTTAGCAAGCTGGGCTATGCCTTCAAGATGATGGTCAGGGGCATAGACAAGAAAAAGCAGGAAGGCGAAGGGGAAATCACCCCTTTCCAGGCCCTGACCACTGCCCTGGCAGCCACCATAGGCACCGGAAACATAGCAGGCGTGGCCACTGCCATCTACTTGGGCGGTCCCGGGGCTGTGTTCTGGATGTGGGTCACTGCCCTGTTCGGGATGGCGGTCAAGTATGCAGAGGCTGTACTGGCTGTGCGCTACAGGGAGACCATGCCTGACGGCTCCTTTGTAGGCGGCCCCATGTACTATATCAAAAACGGCATGGGCAAGAACTGGAAATGGCTGGGCATGCTCTTTGCCATTTTTGCTGCGGTAGCCTGCTTTGGCATCGGCAACACAGTGCAGTCCAACTCAGTGGCCCTGGCGGTAAACCGAGCCTTTGACATCCCCTTCTGGCTCACAGGCCTGGTCCTGGCCGGGCTGACCTTTGCCGTGATTATCGGCGGCATCAAGCGTATCGCCAATGTGGCGGAGAAATTGGTGCCCTTTATGGCCATCATCTACGTGGTCGGGGCCTTGATAGTGATCCTGGCCAACTTCACTGAAATCGGCTCTGCCTTCAAGCTCATCTTCACGGATGCCTTTACAGGCACCGCAGCCACAGGTGGGTTCACTGGAGCCGGGCTTGCAGCAGCCCTGCGCTTCGGCGTGGCCAGAGGTGTCTTCTCCAACGAGGCCGGACTGGGCTCCGCACCTATAGCCCACGCTGCAGCCCGGACCAAGGATCCTGTCCGCCAGGGCATCGTGGCCATGCTCAGCCCGTTTATCGATACCATAGTGGTTTGCACCATGACCGCCCTGGTAGTCATCATGACCGGGGCCTGGACCAGCGGAGAGACCAGCTCTGCGCTGACCGCCCTGGCCTTCAACCAGGGCCTGCCTGGGCCCGGGGATTTTATAGTCGGCTTTGGGCTGATCATCTTCGCTTTCTCTACCATCCTGGCCTGGAGCTACTACGGCCAGGTATCAGTGGAGTACATCTTCGGCCTCAAGGGAGTAACCCCGTTTAGATACGCCTATGTCATCCTGGTCTTCCTGGGTGCCATACTGAATCTGGATCTGGTCTGGACCTTTGCGGACATGATGAACGGCTTGATGATTGTCCCCAACCTGATTGCCCTTCTGGTTTTGAGCCCGGTGGTTTTCCGTCTAACCAAGGACTACTTCGGCAACAGGTAAATTAGAGGAGGAAGTTGGCCCCCTGGGGAGGATCATCATGGGGCCAACTTCCTTAGCCCTAGGTTAAATAGACCATAGGTCTACGGCAAAGCCGTATTTAACTGGGTGGCAAGTGTGAGTAAAGATCTGCTTCCAGGATGCAGATTGTGTTGACCCGGGCAGAAACAATTCTTGACAGAGAGAAAAAGGCGGGTTAATATTTTGCTGTCTTTGCGGGGGGTGTAGCTCAGATTGGTTAGAGCGCCGGCCTGTCACGCCGGAGGCCGCCAGTTCAAGTCTGGTCACCCCCGCCACTTTCATATCCACTTATTCCTTTCTGCCGTAAACATCCTCAATACGTTCTATATCGTCCTCACCCAGATAGCTTCCGGTCTGGACCTCAATCAGCTCCAGAGGTATGCGGCCCGGATTCTCCAGGCGATGCACAGTCCCCAAGGGGATATACATGGATTGGTCCTCTGTGAGAACGACCTCCTCCTGGTCCTTGACCACCCTGGCCGTGCCTCGGACCACCACCCAGTGCTCAGCGCGGTGGTAATGCTTCTGCAGGGAAAGAACCTGACCCGGCTTGACCGTGATCCTCTTGACCTGGAATCTCTGCTCCTGGTCCACTCCTTCATAGGAGCCCCAAGGCCGATAGACGCGGCTGTGCAGGCTCACGCTGGGGCTATTCTCCTGCTTCAAGGCTTGCACTAGCTCCTTGACCTCTTGCACCCTGGACCTGGAAGCCACCAGCAGGACATCCTTGGTATCCACCAGGACCAGATCCTGCAATCCCAGCAGGGCCACCAGGCGGGAATCGCTCTGCACAAAGCTGCCCTTGACATCCTTGGCCAGAACCTGGCCCTTGAATACATTTTCCTCCGGGTCTTTATCCGAGATCTCCCAAAGCGCGGACCAGGAGCCCACATCGCTCCAGCCTGCCTGCAGAGGAACCACCACAGCGTCAGCTGTCTTTTCCATAACCGCATAATCCAGGGAGTCAGCAGGACACTGACTGAATTTCCCAGCATCCAGGCGCAAGAAATCCAGATCCTTCCCAGCCCCTTCCACAGCCTGCCGGCAGCATTTAAGTATCTCTGGGGCCAGCCTTTGCAGCTCCTCCAGATACTTATCCGCCCTAAACAGGAACATGCCGCTGTTCCAGAGGTATGCCCGGCTCTCCAGATACTCTTTTGCGGTCTCTAGATTGGGCTTTTCCACAAAGCTCTGCACCTGGAAGACCTGGCCTGCATCAGACCAGGCAGGGCCCTTTTGGATATACCCGTAGCCTGTCTCTGGCTTATCCGGCACCACTCCGAAAGTAACCAGGGCCCCAGCCTGGGCTGCCTGTGTCCCAGCCCGGACTGCCTCCTGGAAGCTGTGCACATCCTTGAGTACGTGATCAGCAGGCAAGACCAACAGCAGGGCCTGGGGATCGCTTTGCAAGGCCAAAATGGCGGCCACTGCAGCAGCCGGTGCAGTATTCCTGCCTTCAGGCTCCAGGACTACTGCCCCAGGCTGCAGGCCCAAAGCCCGAATCTGCTCTGCCACCAGGAACCTGTGCTCTTCCCCGCAGACGCAAATGGGCTGCTTCAGATCAGGCAGGCCTTGCAGGCGCAGTACAGTCTCCTGCAGAAGGGTTTTTTCCCCGTATAAGGGCAGGAATTGCTTGGGATAGAGCTCCCTGGATAACGGCCAGAGCCTGGTCCCTGAACCGCCGCAGAGGATGGCTGGAACTATCATGGATCCCCCCTTTGTTTATAAACCCTGAATTAATGGCTGGGTATAAACGATTGCTCCAGGATCCTTTAGCAGGCTTGACTGCCCTAGGGCAAGCCCCGGGCCAGGCTCTGCCTATGCATGCAGTCTAGGAGCCCAGGATGGCCTGCTTGAAGTTTTCCACCCCCAGCCTGTCCATCATGCGGCCCATGCGCTCCTGCTTCTTGGCCTGGGCCTTATAATAATCTATCACTCTTTGTACCATCTCCAGGACCTGGTCTGTATCCAGATCCCTGGCGATCTCATCCGCCAATCTGGGCTTGCCTGCGCCAGAGCCTCCGGTCATCAGCATCCAGCCCTTTTTCCTGCCCACCAGGGCGATGTCCTTGATGCAGGTCTCTGCACACTGGTTAGGACAGCCGCTGACTCCGATCTTGAGCTTGCCAGGCAGCTCCAGGCCGTGATATTTCTTGTCCAGCTCCAGGCCCACATTCAGGCTGTCCTGCTGGCCCAGCCTGCAGAAGGTAGTCCCTGGGCAGGCCTTGATGCTGCGCACACAGACCCCTACTGCCGCCCCAGGGGACATGCCCAGCTCCTGCCAGACCTGATCAATATCCTCCTCTTTCAGGCCCACCATGGCGATCCTGGCCGCACTGGTTACCTTCAAGGCAGCGCAGCCGTATTTGTCAGCCGCATCAGCTATATTCCTCAGATGCTGGGCAGATACCACCCCACATGGCATATGCGGAGCAATAGCGTAAGTCTGTTCATCCCGCTGCAAAATCGCACCTTTTTCACCGTCCTTGAGCATATGACCTCCTAGTTGCTGATTAAAGGATTAACAAAGAAATTACCCCAAGTCTGTGCAAAAAGATTAATAAATAATAACCATTTTTATTGTCAACTATAAAATCCCTGCTTTCTTTGCAAAAGCAAGCTATTTGCCCTTTTTTAATGCTGCCTGAGTTTCAACTCCAGCAGCAGCTCTTGGCCCTGCCTCTCGACTTCGAACACCAAAGGCTCTTTACCGTGCAGGGCCTGCCTGGCTGCCTGGTGCAGATCCATGAGTTCATTTATCCTATTCCCTCCAACCTCCAGCAGCACGTCTCCGGACTTAAATCCGGCCTGATGCGCCCTGCTGTCCTCCTGGACCTCCTCCACCACCATCCCTTCATGTTCCAGGCGCAGCACCAATCCCAGCCTGCTCTGATACAGCTGCGGACAGTAGTAGAAAAGATCACCCTGCCCTGCATCAATCCTCCCCTGTCCACGCCAGGGGACCAGGGTCAGAACCTCTGGGTCATCTCCCATGATCCGCAGCCTGTGCACAATTCCCCAATCCCTGCGTACGTGCTCCCTGCCAGCCAGGATAAGCACCTGCTGCCCGGTTTGTTCCCTGACCTCCAAGGCCTGCCTGGCCATTTGGCTGTCCCAGGCTGACTGCACCAGAAAGAAGCGCTCCTCATCTTCCATACTGCCGGAAGCATCTTCCAACATTTCCAGGTGCCTTTGATATTCTTGGCGTAAATGCTCTTTTTGCTCCTGCACGGGGAAAATGATGCGGGTGGGCAGTTCCTGCCTGAGCTCCTCAGACATATTCCTCAGCCCCTTATCTTGGAGCTCCTGCAAGGCAGCCTGGGACATATTCAGGCCAAAGACCCGGATTCCAAAATCTCGGGCAGCCTGCAGCACCGGTTGATACAAGGAGAAGTCATGGCCCCAAATCTCTTCCCATTTTAGCGCTGATTCCAGCTCTGGCACAGAGATCTTGCCTTGATTAAACTCATCCAAAATATCCTGACTTGCTGCAGGCACCATTTCCAAACCCAAGACCGGGCCTTTCCCAGACTCGGCCCAAACCTGCAGCAACTTGGCCTGCAACTGGTGGTCACAGGCATTTCCATGGTTTTCACCAACAAGCACGAATTCTGCCTGGGCCAGGCTTTGTCGCAGCTCTGCCATGTGCAGGCTACGGCCCTGCTCATCCAGAATGGCTCCCTGGACCAGATCCTCACTTTGCACAGACAGCTGCTCCTTTTGCGGCTGCAAAGCTGAACATCCGGCAATAAGCAGCAAAAACACACACAAGGCCAGCTTTGCCTTTATCAGGCATTGAGGATTACACATAAATCCACCTGCAGACATTTTTTAGCCCAAAGTTCAGTAGGGCTTGCCCAGATTGCTGGGATAAAGTATTTCAGCCCTTGGCCTCTAGAGAAAAGAACAAGACAAGCTTAGTCAGCATTGCATTGCCTGGCAAGGCAACCGCCGCCTGACAGAAGGAGCAAAAACCAGGAAAGGCAGGAGCCATCTTGCAAAACCCTGAACCAAACCAGCCTGAATCTGATCCTGATCTGGGAATCCGCCTGGCCTTTCTACAGGTGATTCTCATCACCTGTCTTTTCTTCTTCAATTTTGGCTCCAGGCTAATCCCTGGACCGTTCTTGGTGCACATTGAGCAGGAATTCTCTGTGAGTCACGCCCAGGCCGGGGGACTATTCTTCATCCTTTCCCTGGGCATCAGCCTGGCCTTGCTGCTTTCCGGGTTTGTGGCCAGCAGGCTGCAGCACAAAAAAACCATCCTTGTTTCAGCTTTGGGCTCGGGCTTCTTTATGATTCTGGCCTCCTGGAGTCCGAGCCTGACCCTGCTCAAGCTCTGCTTATTCCTGCAAGGCCTCAGCCTGGGCCTGTATCTGCCCTCTGCCATCTCCACTATCACTTCTTTGCTGCCCCCAAACCTCTGGGGCAGGGGGCTGGCCACACACGAGCTAGCCCCTAACTCCAGCTTCATATTTATCCCTGCCCTGGCCGCAGCTGTGGAAAATCTGCTCTCCTGGAGGGAGGTATTCGCCTTGTTCGGACTGTCCACCCTGGCCATGGCCCTTTTCTTTGCCTGGAAGATCCAGGGAGGCCGCTTCCCTGGACAATCCCCCAATCTGGGAGTAGTCAAGGAACTGGTCTCTAAAGCCCAGTTCTGGGCCTTGATAGGCATTTTCTGCCTGGCAGTGGGCACCATATTCGGCACCTACAGCATGCTGCCCCTGTACCTGGTGGAAGAGCACCAATTCAGCACCAAGTGGGCCAACCAACTCCTTTCCCTGTCCAGGGTACCCTGCCTGGGTATGGCCCTGGCAGCAGGACTCATCATAGAAAGGATAGGAGCGGCCAGGACCATACTCTGGGGCTTGGCCTGCACAGGAACTGCCACACTGCTGCTGGGATTGCTCTCAGGAAAGCCATTGCAGGCTGCAGTGCTTATCCAGCCCATGTTTGCGGTCTGTCTCTTCCCTGCCAACTTCACTGCGATCTCCTCTGTCTTCCGCAGTAAGATCAGGAATGTGGCAATCTCTTTCATCATTCCAGTAGCCACTGTACTGGGTACAGGCATGATGCCTGCAATTATGGGCTGGTTCGGGGATCAGGGCCATTTCCCCTTGGGTTTTACCTTGTTAGGGTTATTGGCCTTCCCAGCCATGGCCCTGGTCAGATTCATAAATTTTGCCAAACCTGCTCCGCCCCCTTGAACAAGATCCAACTTTGGTGGAGAATGTCTACATATTGCACTTGAGACATGGCATCATGTTCACGGTTCTCAGGCACCTTTAGTCTAAGGACTCAACCCTCTTTACCCTACTACATGAAGATCATTAAACTCTCTTTGCTCCTGATCCTTTTTTCCTTGCTGCTCCCCGGGCAACTCCCGGGGGAAAACCCTGCTGCCCACAGAGATCTCTTCCTGCGTGCAGAAAAGGCCCTGCTGGCCAGGGACAGGGCAACCTTCAAGGAACTGTTGCAACAACTGCAAGATTATCCCTTGCAGCCCTACCTTGTCCACCAGGATCTTATGCAGCGCATGGATCTTGATATCGCTGCTGAAATCGCTTCCTTTTTGCAGACTTGGGAAGATACCCCCCTGGAGGGACAGCTGAGAAACGAATGGCTGCATTATCTGGCAAAAGAGAAAAAATGGGATATGTTCCTGGACAATTATAAGGAGCTGGGCGACTCAGAACTGGATTGTCTCCAAGCTAAGGCCCTTCTGCAAACAGGAGAGCAGCAGGCCAGCTTGGCAATGACCAGGAAACTCTGGCTGCACCCCTATTCCAGGCCGGACAGCTGCGATTTTGTATTTGATCATTGGCAGCAGGAAGAGGGCTTGGGGGCTGAGCTTTTCTGGCAGCGCGCGCAAAGAGCCATCCAGGCTGGGAACTCTTCCTTGCTCAAATCACTGCTAAAAGGACTTGATCAGGACAAAAGGGAAAAGGCCGAGATCTGGCTGCAGGTCAAGCAAAGCCCGGAAACCACCCTGGATTTGGATTGGTCCCAAATTCCGGAGCCAATCCAGGAAAGCAGCCTGCAGGCAGGATTCAAGAAGCTGGTCCGCCAGGATACCCTGCAGGCAGCCCAAAACTGGGAGGAACTAAAGCAAGAATACGGCTGGAACGCAGAGGATTTCCCAGAAGTGGAAAGGGAGATAGCCCTGTTTATGGCCCTGCGGGACAAATCTGGGGCTTATTCCAGACTAAGCACACTGCCGCCTGCAGCCCAGGACTATAAAACCAGGACCTGGCAGGTACGCACAGCCCTAATGCAGCAGGACTGGAATCGAGTGCTGCAGGCCATCAACTCCCTGGAACCCAAGGAACAAAAGGAGAACACCTGGCGCTACTGGCTGGCCAGGGCTTTGCAGGAAACAGGCCAGGAACAAAAGTCCCAGGACATCTATCAGGACCTGGCCCAAGGCCTGGATTACTACTCCTTTCTTGCTGCAGACAGATTGGATAAGGACTACCAATTCAGGCACGAATCCGCTCAGGCAAAAATGGACATCCTCCTGCAGCTTTGGGACAAGCCTAGCCTGCAGCGGGCTGTAGAGCTCTACCATTTGCAGCGCCTTCCAGAGGCCAGAAAGGAATGGAACCAAGCCCTGCAGGGCTCGAATGCAGAGAAGTACCAGGCTGCGGCAGTGCTGGCCAAAGATCTGGGTTGGCCAGACAGGGCCATATTTGCTGCAGCCTCTGTGCCTGATTTTAAAGATCTGGATATCAGATTCCCCTTGAGCTATCAGGAACAGGTCCGGGCCAGGACCTTAAGCCTGGAGCTTGAGCAAGCCTGGATCCTGGCCTTAATGCGCCAAGAAAGCGCTTTCATGCTGGATGCCCGCTCTGCAGCCGGGGCACTGGGCCTGATGCAGATCATGCCCGGCACAGGCCAGGAGATTGCCAAGCAATTAGGCGAGGAATTCAGCCACCCCTTTCAGCTCTTGCACCCGAAAACCAACATCCGCTACGGGACCTTCTACTTGCGCAGGCAGCTGGACCTGTTCCAAGGTAATATGCTTTTGGCCAGCGCTGCCTACAACGCCGGTAGAGGCAATGTCCTGCGCTGGATCTCCAGCAGAGGGACATTGCCCTCTGAGATCTGGCTGGAATGCATCCCTTACGCAGAAACTAGAAAATATGTACAGAAAGTGCTCACCTACACTGCTGTATACGAGGACAGGTTACAACGCAGCCCCACCAGGCTCTCCTCCAGACTGGAGGGACTCATAGGCCCTCCTGACTCCCTGGCAGACAATCTGCTGCAGGAGCAAGGGCTAGCAGGAGCACATGCAATATTGACCAGCTATCTAACTGGAATGCAAACTTCACCTTCGATATTTGCGGACTAGGCACAGCAAATAACTATTGAGGCAAAGCAGCGGAGGAGCAATATGTACAAAGTGGTACTGGAATTGGAAGACTTCGAATTGCCAGGCGAGATTTTCGATTCTCCCGCCGGCCAAGCGATTTTGCAGAATTGCCCTTTGGAGTTGGAAATGCAGCGCTGGGGGGAGGAATACTATGGCCGGCTGCCAGAGGATCTGGGCCTGTTGGAAGGGGAAAAAACCGAAATCCTGGACATCGGGGACTTGGCCTTCTGGGAACCAGCCAACGCCTTGTGTGTCTTCTTCGGCCCCACCCCTGCCAGCGAATCCCAGGAGCCCAGAGCAGCCTCTGAGGTGCACCGCATTGGGCATGTCCAGGGGGACTGGCAGGCGGTAAAAAAACTGGGCAGCCATATCCAGGCCAAATTGCGGCTGCAAAGTGGGTAAAGCGCTTTTAAAGGCTATAAAAGCAATAGTCCTGTCCCTGGGCTCAACTTGCTCTGGGAGGAGTCATCCTGAGCACCTCTCCAGGATGACGGATGCTTCCCTGAGAAGCACCAGCCACATTTCCATCAACCAGGGCAGGATCACTTGTAGATGCTTCCTGGATTTTGTAAACAAGGTATAGGAGGCAGGCATGCCTAAAAAAATGGTTTGATTTTAATTTTGGCTTGACTCCTTCCCTAATTTTTGTTTCTATATTAATATCATAGTAGAATTCATTTATTTTCAGCAGCAGACCAGCTTGTGCAGGCAAAAGGCTCCTGCAAAGAATCATGACTTTTAAAACCATCAGGCATGCAGGATTCGGCTCTTAGTTCGCACTCAAACCCAAAACAGGGGAGCAGGCCATGCAGGAAAAAAATGTCTTAATACCCCACAATTTCGCAGAACAGGATGAAAAGGCCCTGGACTATGCTACCCGCATCTTTGCTCACCAGCCCAGGACCAGTATCACTCTGTTCCACCTCTACACCCCTTTGCCCAGGACAGATAAGCTAGAGCCCGGGACAAAGGATGCCCGTACCAATACCGCAGTATTGATCAAACAAAACATCTGGGACAAGGAAAACGAGTTGCAGACCTTGGCCAATAGGCTGACCGCAAGCGGTGGATTCACCCAAGAACAGATCAAGATCAAGCTCAAAGCCCGCAGAAAAAGTGTGGGCAAAGAGCTTTTGGAAGCAGTGGAGCATGGCAGCTACAACAGCATAGTGGTTAGTGTAGACCGCAACAAATCCCCGCGCCGGCTTTTCGGGGAAAATGTGTATGAGACCCTGCTGGGCAGGCTCAAGGAAACAGAAATCATTATAGTGGCCTAAGGCCCAAAATAAGGAGAGACATCCATGACTGAACAGCAGCTGATCAACATGGAGACCTTCAAGGTGGTGACCAAGGCCATCGCAGAGTCGGACGACCTGGAGATAATGGCTCAGCATATGTGCCATCTCCTGGTGGGCAGCCTGCAGGTCAAGGGCTGTACCATATTCCTGCTCAGCCAGGACCAAGCCAGGCTGGAGCCCCTGGCTAGCTTTGGTCTCAGCAAGCAATACCTGCGCAAGGGAGCTCTGGATCCCAGCAAAAGCCTGGATGAAACCATCAAGAAAGAGCCCACCATCATTCGGGACACTGAACAGGAAAAAAAGCTCCAGTATCCTGAGCACGCTCAAAAAGAAGGCATCAGAGCCATTCTGGCCATTCCCATCATCTTTGCCTTAGAGCCAATCGGATCCTTTAGGCTCTACCACAACATGCCATGGGACATAGGCGCTCAAGACATAGATTCTCTTTTTGTGCTGGGTGAAGTCATGGGCATGGCTATCCAGTATGCGACTTCGGTGAATTCCCTGCGCCACATTAAGCAGTCTTTGGACATCCTGCCCTTTCCCTTGGAATAACTCAGGCCAGTTATCTGCCTGCTCAAATTGCAAAGCCTGTCTTGGATAGCCATTTTAGAACAGCAAGAGCGCGGAAAGCTATCCGCGCTCTGCTCTTTTTTGCTTGCATTTAGTTGACATTCCCGGTTATTTTGACCTGAATTTGGTCGAACTAACCTGGCCAACCGATATTTATGCAAGAAGCTTACCAGACCATCACCCTGGCGGTGGTCCTTGGAGTAGCCTGCTATCTGATCTCCAGGCAAATCAAGATCCCTGCCATCCTCTTTTACCTCCTGAGCGGAATAATATTCGGCCCTCTGGGCCTGGGCCTAGTTTCCCCACAGAGTCTGGACCACGGACTCATGATACTGGTGGAAGTAGGAGTAGCCATCATCATCTTTGAGGGCGGGCTTTCCCTTAGCCTGCGCAGCTTCCAGAAGGCCCCTGCAGATATCCTGAACATGCTCCTGCTTAGTATTCCTGTGACTGCAGTGGGCGGTGCCCTGATTAGCCGTCACCTCCTGGGCCTGTCCTGGGGCATGTAGAGTAGAGAGCTTGTACCAAGTACAGAAAGCCTTCAGCCCTGAACTGATCCTTAGCAGAGTGCTGCCCCTTATGGAGGAGGCCAGAACCAGCTTCCAGGTCCTGGATCCGGAGCAGGCCCAGCAGGAGCATACCCTCCCCTTGCTGGAGATAACCAAGGACCAAGGTCTGCATATCTGCACCCCGCAGAGCAGACCCCAGGGACAGGTCTTTTGCCTGATCCTGCCCCAAAAAGATGCACTTACTTCCAGATAAGCCCTTTGTCTTTAAAATGTCTAAACCAGGAAAGCTGCCATGAAACTCTCCACTAGAAGCAGATACGGCCTACGCTTGCTACTAGAGATTGCCCGCTCTGAGGGCATCAGGCCTGTGCCTTTGTCCCAGGTGGCCAAGGAACAAAATATTTCCTTAAAGTACCTGGAAAAAATAGCTGGGATACTCAAACAGGCTGGCTACTTGCAAGGCAAAAGGGGGCCCAGCGGTGGCTATCGCCTCAGCCTAGACCCGGAAGAGATCCACCTGGGGGATCTGATCCAGAAGCTAGAAGGCAATTTGGAACTCGTGCAATGCTGGATGTCCGAGCAGACCTGCCCCAGAGTAAAGGAGTGCAAGACCCGCAGAGTTTGGGAGGAGCTGCGCAGCACCATCTCCAGCAAACTGAACGACCTGACCCTGCAGGATCTTCTGCAAGAAAGCGGCCCTATTTGCTTTACTTCTGCGCCCCAGGATCGATCCAGGTAAACATCTTCAGCTTTGACTGCGTTGTTGAACCTAGGAAAATGCTGGCCTGCCCTGCTGCTGGCTTTAGCTGTGCCAGGAGATCCAGAGTTAAGAACTCGGAAATTGATTTTTGCTGACTCCGGACATAATGTATGCTAAAATGTTTTAAGCTGCCCTTTGACAGCAAGGGCTTCAGCACCTATCTTTTGGAGCTACAAAGCCTGAATTCAATCTTTTGCTACAAGATACGCCGCAAAACAATGTGCACTGACGCATGTCTGGTCGGCAATGTCCAGCCTGAACAACTTCGAGCAAGACAGTATTTGCAATAAGGAGCTACCTATGCAGGAGAGTTGGGATTGGAACATAGGGGAAAGGGAGATTCTGGACCGCGGGCAATGGCCACAGGAAGTGCAATGGTGCGCGGAATCATGCTTTAGTCCGGACGGAGAAGAAGTGGGCAGCATAGTCTATCTGGGCGAAGCAGAATTCAACATCCTGCAGAACTCTGCCCCTTGGAGCGAAAGCGTGGATAACGCCTGGTACGCCAGATATACCCCTGACCGCAGGCTCACTGTGCTGACCGCCTCCATGGGGTCCTGGACCCTGCGCGTCCAGGACCAGGCCTGGCCGGAAGAATACGAGTACATCTGGGACACCAAGTTCAGCCAGGATGGCAGCGTCATAGCTGCCGCAATAAAACAGGACGGGGCCTATGCCATGGCTTTGAACGGAGAAGCCTGGCAGAATCAATTTGTGAATGCCACGGGTTTCACTTTGAGCCGGAATGGTCAGCGCTCCGCCTGTGTGGTCCAGTCCAGAAGCCTGGATGAAGGGGACATAGACACTTTTGCCCAGGGCATATACACAGTAGCCCTAAACGGCCAGGCCTGGGAAAAAAGTTTCCTTAATGTCTGGGATCCGGTCCTTGATCCCCTGGGAGAACACGTAGCAGCCACCGTACGCCTAAACAGGCAGGAATACAGCATAGCAGTGGATGGACAGCCCTGGGAGCAGAGCTTCGGCATGGCCTGGGCGCCCAGCTTCAACCCGGTCACGGGTCAGGTGCTGGCCCCGGTCAAGACCCCGGGAGGCTGGGGCTTGGCCCAAAACGGGGAAATCATCTGGGAGGGCAGATTCCTGCAGCTCTGGCAGCAGACGATCTGCAGCCAGGGCAAGAACATAGCTGCTATTGCCGCTCCGGAGTTTGGCCAATTCACAGTAGCGCAAAACGACAAGCCTTGGACTCATACCTACCCAGTAATCACGGATCTGGTCTTAAGCCCTCAGGGAGAGCGGGCTGCTGCCATAGGCAGATCCGGCTGGGAGAGCATGGAGAATGACTCCCAGCTAGGGCTGCAGCAATGGCAGATCATTGTGGATGACCGCCCCTGGGATGGCTGGTGGGACAGGGCTTTCAAGCCTGTCTTCAGCCCAGATGGCGAACATCTGGCTATCCGGGTGGAAAACAATGGCAAATATACCCTGCTTCTGGATAACAGGCCCTACCCCAGGGAATTTTCCATGCTCTGGGACCCTGTCTTTAGCCCGGACAGCAAAAAGATTCTGCTCCGGGCCAGGGATGGAAACAAATACCTGCGCATTGTGGCAGACCTTGGTGACTTCAAATAGTTAAGGAGGGCTCATGCACGCAGTATATTCATTCGTCACCGGTCCCCTGGCCTGGCTGGCCTTTTTGACCTTTATTCTAGGCATTATTGGCAAGCTGATACATTTCTATTATCTCTCCAAGCAAAAAGATCCGGATGTGCTACGCTACTTCAGCCTTAAGTTTTCCTTGCGCTCCATTGGCCACTGGCTTTTGCCATTTGGCACTGCCAGTTGGCAAAAGGATCCCCTGTTGACCATAGCCACATTTATCTTTCATATCTGCTTGATCATAGTGCCCATTTTCCTTAGCGCGCATGTTATCATGTGGCAGCTAAGCTGGGGGGTGAGCTACTGGAGTCTGCCTAACGCTGTGGCAGACACCATGACTGTACTGGTGCTTATCTGCTGCGTTTACTTTGCCCTGCGCAGACTTTTGCTGCCCACGGTCAGATTCGTGACTTCCTTGCAGGACTGGCTGGTGCTTTTTATTGTCTTTTTGACCTTCTTGACCGGGTTTCTGGCCTATCATCAGATTATGCACTATCCAACCATCATTGTTTTGCACGTATTAAGCGCTGAAGTCCTTCTAGCCAGCCTGCCCTTCACCAGACTGGCCCACGCCTTTTATGCTCCCATTCTTAGGGGCTATATCGGCTCCGAATTCGGGGCCATAAGAAAGGCCAGGGACTGGTAGACAAAAAGATCCACAAGGCAGCTGAATCGATTCTTAAGCTACTCAAGGAGAACCCTATGCAATCCTGGTCAGCACCTGAAAGACAAGTCCAAGATAAGGCCCTGCAGGCAGCTGTAGCCAATCTGACCCAGGACAGGATCCAATCCGTTATTCAGAATGTCCTGAACTCTGAGGTGGGCTCCAGGCTCATGGCCTATCGAAAGGCCTGCGTCAGATGTGGCATGTGCGCTTATGCCTGCCACTTTTGTGTTTCCCATGACATGGACCCCACCTACTCCCCTGTGGGCAAGGCTAAGCAAACCATCTGGGAGATGGTGGATAACAAAGGCCAAGTCAGCCCGGAGTTCATGGAGAGGGCAGCCAGGATAGCCTTCACAGAGTGCAATGTCTGCAAGCGCTGCGCAATGTACTGCCCCATGGGTATAGACACCGCATACATGATGCTGGTGGTGCGCAGGATATGCTTTCACTTGGGCCTGGTGCCCCAGTACATTCAGGACACTGCCAACAGCCATGCCGTGACCGCGAATCAGATGTGGGTCAAGGATGATGAATGGATCGACACCCTGCAATGGCAGGAGGAGGAGCTCAGGGACGAGCTGCCCACAGCCCGCATCCCTCTGGAGCAGGAAGGCGCAGATATCATGTATTCCGTGATAGGCCCTGAACCCAAGTTCCAGCCCCAGCTCATCTACCAGGCAGCCATGATCATGAACCTGGCAGGAGTCAGCTGGACCATGCCAGCCACCCCTGGCTGGGATAACAGCGATATGACCATGTACATCCGGGACGACTCCCTGACCGCCAGGATCAAGAAAAAGCACTTTGATACTGCACTACGCCTGAAAGTGAAGAAGATCGTCATGGGCGAATGCGGCCATGCCTTCCGCTCCATCTATGACGTGGGCAACAGGCAGCTGGCCTGGAGATTTTATCCCATCCCTGTTCAGCATGCCATCCACTTCTACTGGGAGCTCCTGCAGCAGGGCAAAATCAAGATCAAAGAAAAATACTCCAAGCCGGTAACCATCCACGATCCCTGCAATATCATCCGGGGCAGGGGCCTGCAGCATAAGCTGCGGGAGGTGGTGCACATGTGCTGCAGCGATGTCCGGGAGATGCACCCCAACATGGAGCACAACTATTGCTGCGCAGCAGGCGGCGGAGTGATCAACTGCGGTCCGCCCTTCAAGGACGTGCGTATCAAGGGCAATCGGGTCAAGGCGGAACAGATCAAGTCTACAGAGGCAGAAACCGTGATAGCTCCCTGCCACAATTGCCACAGCGGGCTGGAGGACATTGTCAAAAAATATGAAATAGGAGCAGAGATCCATTTTGTGATGGACATCCTGAACCAGTGCATGGAAAAGCCAGGAGTGGTGGAAGAATAGCCAGGATGAACTCCTGAGCAAGATGCTAAGCCAGCAAGACCCCGCTTCCTGCGGGGTCTTTTTGCCTGAGGATAAGGAGGTTGGATATGGAAAAGGTGCTTTTCAAGAGCGAAGAAAAAAAGGACAGGATGGAAGTTGCAAATTTTTTGCGCGAGTTGGCCCAGAAGGTGGAGCAGGGCCGCGTCCTCCTGCGTCAAGGCTCTGAGGAGACTGCTGTAGATATCCCTGCTCAGCTGAGCCTGGAGACCAAGCTGGAGGAGGAGAGCAAAGGCACTGGGACCAAGATGAGCTTGGAGGTGGAGCTGGAATGGCCCCTGGATGCAGGTCAAAGATCAGGATCTGGAATCGAGCTGGGCTAAAACAGGCCTGCTTGACAGCTTCTGGCCCACAGGATTAGCTTAAGCTGGAACATAGCCCTAAGTACAGGTCCTGGAGCATATCTAATCAGCAAATCAGAGGAGAGCTCATGAACAAGATCCAGTTTGAGGTCCAAAAGCAGGAATCAGTATTTCATAATCCCTTGCAGGATATGCAGCTTACCAGGCAAACCCTGGAGGTGCGCACCGATCCCCTGACCAAGCATCAAAGCGTGCTCAACACCGGATTGGAAGGCAAAGCCCAGATCCTGTTTCCGGACACTGACTTCGAGTATCTGGAGCAAAGGGCAGAGGAAACCAAGCAAAGCTGTTTCCTGTGCAGCCCTGACTGGCAGCAGAAGATCCCTGCCTATCCAGAGGATTTTCTGCCCCAGGGCAGGCTGCAGCAGGGCCAGGCCGCCCTGTTCCCCAATCTCTTTCCAGTTGGGGCCTATCACAGCGTGATCCGCCTGGGCGACAAGCACCTGCGCAAGCTGGACGACTTCCCTCCCGAGCTTTTGGCTGACGGCTTCAAAGTGGCCCTGGACTTCGTGCGCAAGTGCCATGCCTATGATCCCAGCATGCGCTTCGCCACCATGAATGCCAATTTTCTGTTCCCAGCCGGGGCCAGTCTAGTGCACCCCCATTTCCAGATATTAAATAGCCCCACCCCCAGCACCCAGCACCAGCTGCTTCTGGATAAGAGCAGAGAATTCTTGAATAGCCACCAATCCTGCTACTGGGAGGATCTGGCACAGGAAGAAAAAAGCCTCGGGCTGCGCTGGATAGGTGAGATCAACAATGCACACTGGCTCACTGCCTTTGCCCCCTTGGGTTACAACGAGATTCAAGTGGTCTGGCCCCATAGACAAAGCTTCCTGCAGTGGGGCGACCAGGACATACAGGGCCTGGCCCAGGGCCTTAGCCATGTCTTGAAAGTCTGGCACGACATGCATCTTTCCACCTTCAACTTCTCCTGCTTCAGTGCGCCCCTGGATCAGGACAGCCCGCATTTTTGCTGCATGATGCGCCTGGTGAACAGACAGAACGTGCACCCTCATCACCGTACAGATGACTATTTTTTCCAAAAGCTCCTTAAAAACGAAATCATCCTGAACAGGCCAGAGGACCTGGCCCAACAGATGCAAGAGGGTTTTCCAGGCAACTAGGTCCTATTTTGGGCTGGATCCCTTTTATCCCTGGCCAAAGGAGAGTCCTATGACCTCACACCTTGTGGATTTTCTGTCCCAGGTCACACCATTTGATATGCTCCCGGAGCAGGAGCTGCAAAGGGCTGCACAGGAGCTCAGCAAGTCCCATCACTATAGGGACATGGTCTTGTTCGTGCAGAACAAGACCATGTTAAACTCTGTCTATATCCTCATGGAGGGTAGACTGGAGCAGTATATCCAGGAAGGGGAGCAAAAATCCCTGCTGGGCTTTCTGGAGGAAAAGAGCATCTACGGCGGACTGTCCATCCTGTTCAACAAAGGGATCTCCATCCGTACCGTGCGCACCTTGGAAGATAGCACCTTCTACTGTCTGCCCAAGGAGCTATTTCTGGATCTTTGCTCCCACTACCCGGAATTCACCAGTTTTTTCACCGAGCAGTTCAGTCAGAAGATGCTGCAAAAACCATATGTGCACTTTATCGCCCAGAGCGCCAGAACAGAGGACCCATCCAACCCTGGGTTCCTGAACCTGACCCTGCAGGATATCTTCTCCAGGGACTATATCTCCTGCAGACAGGACATGAGCATCCAGGAGGCTGCCCAGCTGATGACCAGCAAGAAACGCAGCTCAGCAGTGATCACAGACCAGGAGGGCAAGAGCATCGGCCTGCTCACTGACCACGACCTGCGCCGTAAAGTGGTAGCCCAGGCCTATTCAGCGCGCAACCCTGTGCAAGATGTAGTTTCCGGCCCCTTGATCACCATGCCTGCCCAATCCCAGATCTTCGAGGCCATCCTGCAGATGATGAAGCACGACATCAAGCACCTGGCTGTAACTGACAACTCCCAGAACCTGCTGGGCATTGCCACTGAGCAGGACCTGCTCATGGCCCAGGGTAGATCCCCGGTCTACCTGATGCGGGAGATCCAGCTGGCTGACAGCGTGCAGGAGCTAAGGGCCAGGCAAAGGCAACTTCCAGGCCTGATCAAGTCCTTGATAGACAGCGGAGCCAAGGCCAATCACTTGAACCGGATCATAACCGAAATTTCGGATGCGATCCTGAAGAAGATCATCCGCTTTGCCCTAGAGGAGATGCAGGCGCCCCCTGTGGACTTTGCCTTCATGATCATGGGCAGCGAAGGCCGCAAGGAGCAGACCCTGAAGACTGACCAGGACAACGCCATAGTCTTCAGGGACGTGCCAGAAGAACAGGAAAAAGAAGTCCAGGAATACTTTCTGCAGTTAGGGGAAAAGATCTGCGCCTGGCTGGATCAGGCAGGCTACTCCTTTTGCGAGTTCGAGATCATGGCCCAGACCCCCAAATGGTGCCAGCCCTTGCGGGTCTGGAAGCAATACTTTAGGCAGTGGATCCACGAGGCAGAACCTGAGGCCCTGCTCCACTCCAGCATCTTCTTTGACTTCAGGCGGGGCTTCGGCCAAAAAGAGCTCCTACAGGAGCTGCGGGATTATCTATTCCAGACCTTAGCAGGTTGGATAGGATTCTACAGGCACTTTGCAGAAAATGCCTTGCACTTCAAACCTCCTTTGGATTTCTTCGGAAATCTGGTCCTGCAAAGCAAACAAGGCAGCAAGAACTATCTGGATATCAAGAGCCCCATGCGGCTTATTGTAGATTTTGCCCGCATCTACGCCCTGCAAAACAAAATAGAGACCACCAATACCCTGGACAGGCTGGAGGAGATCCATCTGCAAGGCGCCCTGGACAAGCAGGACTATGAAGAGCTGGCCCATGCCTACAGCTTCTTGATGCACATGCGCCTCAGCCATCAGGCCCACCTTTTGGTGGAGGAGAATCAGCCTGCAGACAACATGATCCTGCCTAAGAGCCTGACCCATATCGAGCGCCAGGCACTGAAAGAAGCCTTCAAACGCATCAGGATAGCCCAGGGTAAGATGCGTATGGAGCTGACCCAGGATATCGGTATCGGTTAGAAGAGCCTCAAAAAAAACAGGGGCCAGAAGGCATCTTGCCTTCTGGCCCCTGTTTTTTATTTTGATCTATAGGTTATTGCTTTAGCTAGCCGAACACGCCTGCTCCCAGCAGGATGATCCACAGGATGCTAAAGGCCACGACAATTATCAGCCACATATCTTCTGCTTTCATAGCTTTCACCCCCTTTTTGGGCTAAACCGCCTGACTTAGGTGACCTCTTCCACAACTACGTTTTGCTCTGTCTCCGCGCGCTGGATGGTCTCCTCAGTGATGGTGGACATCTCAGCCTTGAAGCACAGGGCCCACATCATAATGATGCCCAGGATCCACCACACGATCTGCCAGGACCAAAGATTAGGGAACCCGGCAAAGGAAAAGGCCCAGTTGCCCAGGATGCACAAGGGACCAATGGCAAAGATGTACCAGGCCGGAACCACGATCTTCATGGCGTTGCGCCACTTCTGTCCCTGTGGGCTGGGCGCTGCCACATTGTCCAGCCAGCCCCTGAACTCGTTCTGCCGCTCAATGGTCTCCTGGCTGTCCTTGAGGCCTAAGCCCCGACAGAGATAGGCCACAACCAGTCCAGTACCAGTACCCCAAGCAGCGCTGTGTATGGTCAAGGGGTTGGGCCAGACGTCATAGGTCAGATACACAGCGACCAGACCAGCCAGAACACCTATCACCGTGCCCCAGGAAGGCCAGCGGAAACCCCACAGGGTACCCAGCAGGGGCACATACATCACAAAGCCAAAGGCTGTAGCCAAAGCACCCAGGATGACCAGGGCAGCCTTGGAGTTCAGGCCTATGACCAAAGCCAGGATGGTCATCAAGGTCACGAAGCCGCGGTTGACCCAGATCTGCTCTGCGTGTCCGCCTTTCTTCTTGCGCAGCTTCAGCCACCAGATGTCACGCAGCAGCATGGATCCAGCAGTACCGATATAAGGCGCTGCTGTGGAGTGCATGGCCGCGATCAGCCCGATGAAGGTAATGCCTAAGAGGAACGGGGGTATATAGTTGGCCATCAGCTGGGGCACCACATCACTATCCTGTGTCAGATTCAGCTGACCAGCCTGATCCAAAACGATTGCCCCCAAACCCTGGAAGGCAGTAAAGAAGAACAGGGCAAAGCCTACGATAAAGGTGGACATGAACACCTGCTGCCAGGCAAAGGGCCTGGGATTCTTATTTGCGAACTGCCACATGATGAATGCAGGAGAGGATTGGATACCCATCAGGGCGAACATGTAGGTCAGGATCATGGCAGTGGTCCAGGTACTCTCTCCCACGGTAAAGTTAATTACCGAGGGCACCTTCAAGTACTCTTGATCCAAGGCTG
Organism: Thermodesulfobacteriota bacterium; assembly: GCA_051744965.1. Lineage (GTDB taxonomy): Bacteria > Desulfobacterota > Desulfovibrionia > Desulfovibrionales > Desulfothermaceae > CAZBUB01. Next base: position 77,818 of record JBNJDO010000003.1, read on the forward strand.
CCACCTGCTGGCTCAGGTTGCTCCAGCCTCCGAATTCGACCAGGGTATAGCTGCCGACAAGGATGATTGCCGCCACCAGGAGCACGAACTGGATCACTCCCACCCAGGTACTGGCCCTGAGGCCTCCGGTGACCACATAGAACCAGACAATGGCCGCCATGATAATCGCACCCCAGGCCACTGGCATGCCTGTGACCCAGTGGAACAGGGCTGCCGCAGCCATGAGCTGCACTGCGGAGTAGAACATGCCGTAGAGCACCGCTGTAAGCACCACCAGATAGCGGACGCCTTCATTGTTGTAGTAATAGGCAAACATATCCCCTGGGGTCACAAACCCGTACCTCTTGCCTGCCAGCCAGACCCTCTTGGCGAAGAAGGTTCCAGTAATAGGGATGGTCAGAACGTAAAACGAGGCAAAGGCGTAAGCCAGGCCTGCCGCCCAGATCAAGCCTGGATGGCCCACTGTGGTCCAGCCGCTGAAAGAGGCTGCGGTGGCAGCCATCAAGAAGGCGATCATGGGGATCTGCCTGCCGCCTATGGTGTAGCCAGAGGAGGTCTTTTCCGTGAAGTACCCCCTCAGTCCCCAGTAAAAGCAATAAATGACATACAATCCGAGGAAAACCCAGACCCACGTTGCATCGACTGCTCCACTTTCCATTACTTTCCCCCCTTTGGTTTTTTGCTCCCGGACTACAAAGCCCGGGAGCAGAATTCAAAACCCAAAGCTAGCCTTGCACCTGCTGGCGGATCTCCTCCACGACCTGGGGATTGGCCAGGGTGCTTACATCGCCTACATCCTGATAGTTGGAAATGGAAGCCAGTATCCTGCGCATGATCTTCCCAGAGCGGGTCTTAGGCATGTCAGGTACAATGTACACATGGGCAGGCTTGGCAATCTTGCCCAGAACCTGGGAGATAGTATCAGATACCTTCTTGGCCAGATCATCACTGGCATCATATTCCGGCTTCAAGGAGACATACAGGTCCGGGACCATGCCCTTGATCTCGTCAGGCATGGCTACCACCGCGGCCTCTGCCACCTCCTCTGCGGACAGGGCTGCGGACTCGATCTCCTTGGTGCCCAGTCTGTGCCCAGAGACATTGATCACGTCGTCTATCCTGCCCAGGATGCGCACGTAACCGTCTGATTCCAGGACTGCTGCGTCACCGGCCATATAGGGCCAGTCCCTCCAGTCAGTGCTGTTGGGATTCTTGTTGTAGGTGCCGTAGTAGCTCTTGATGTAGCGCTCCTTGTTCTTCCAGATGGTCTGGAAGGCCCCGGGCCAGGGGTTTCTGACGCACAGGTTGCCTGCCTTGCCCTCGCCTGGCTTCATCTCGTTGCCTTCGTCGTCATAGACCACAGGATGGATCCCAGGCAGACCAGTACCAGCGCTGCCAGGCTTCATGGGCTGGATCGCAGGCAGGGTACTGCACAAAAAGCCCCCTGTCTCGGTCTGCCACCAGGTATCCACGATTACTGCCTTGCCCTTGCCCACCACGTCATAGTACCAGCGCCAGACATCGGGCTCGATAGGCTCGCCCACAGTGGTCATATGCTTGAAGTGATAGTTGTACTTGGCAGGCTCATCCCCGCCTACCTTGCGCAGGGCCCTGATGGCTGTAGGCGAGGTGTGGAAGATATTCACATCCAGTTCCTCTGCAATCCGCCAGCAACGGCCTGGGTCCGGATAGGTAGGCACGCCTTCATAGATCACTGTGCTGGCTGCCACAGCCAGCGGGCCATAGACAATAAAGGAATGTCCCGTGATCCAGCCGATGTCAGCCATGCACCAGTATACGTCCTCTGGATGGATGTCCTGCACGTACTTGGACATCCAGGCCACATAGGAAAGATAGCCGCCAATGCTGTGCTGACAGCCCTTGGGACGGCCGGTGGACCCGCTGGTATACATCAGGAACAAGACCCCTTCCGCAGGCATGGAAACCGGCTTGACCTCCTGATGCCAGTATTTTTGCAGCAGCTCATCCATGAAGAAATCCCGGTCCTCAACCAAAGGTGAAGAAGCTGAATACTTGCCTGGATAACGTCTCCAGATCAGAACCTTGTTCACCTCTTGACCTTGCTTTTTGGCAGCCTCCACAGCATCGTCAGCATTGGCCTTGTGGTTCAAGAGCTTGCCGCTTCTGTAATAGGAATCCATGGTGATCAGGACTTCACTCTCAGAGTCCCACATCCTGTCTCCGCAGGCCTTGCCGCTAAACCCGGCAAATACCTGGCAATGGATCACCCCCAGCCTGGCGCAGGCCAACATGGTAATGGGCAGCTCAGGGGTCATGGGCAGATACAGGGTCACCCTGTCCCCTGCCTTCAGGCCACAGAAATCACGCAGCACAGCAGCAGTCTCGTTCACCCTGCGATACAGCTCCTGGTAGGTCATGTGCTGGACTGGCTCTTCCTCCAGCTCAGGTACAAAGTGAATCGCTGTCTTGTTCCTGTGCTCTTTCAGATGCCTGTCCACACAATTGTAGCTGGCATTGAGCCTGCCGCCCACGAACCACTTCCAGACCGGGGCCTCGCTGGTGTCCAGGGTAGTGTGCCAGTAGTGGTCCCAGTCCAGGAGATCAGCGAACTCCTTAAAGCATTCCGGAAAGTTATCCAGGCTGAAGCGCTCAAAAATGTCCGGATCAGTGCAATTGGCCTGGCCGATAAATTCCGGCCTGGGATAGTAATAATTCTCCTCCTGCCAATGTACTGCATAATGAGCGCTCGTGCTTTGATCTTTTTCAGCCATATAGCCTCCTTTTGGATTAGGTTAACTGGTTAGGACGGTGAACTGAAATCCGGATAAATGAATCACTTATAAGACTATGATTCTATGCTATGTCAAAATTGGATCTGGATGTCAACACTTTTTTTTATTTTTCCTGCCTATAAAATTGGAAATTTTTCTTGATAGAAAATACACTACTTTTTTAGTAGGAATGTATATTCTGGCCCTGGGTCTATATTTGAACTGGATCTCGCTGCAGTTTTCAGTTAGAATTTTAGCAATGCAAAAAAGAGTGTAAAAAAACAAGATTTTATCACTGAATTGTCCTGGCATTCATTCGCTGGCAAAACCTCTCCACTGGGGTCCTAAATGAGCTTAAGACACCTGGATTCCCTGTTTCGGCCCAAATCTGTCACAGTCATAGGCGCCTCCAACCGGCCCAGGAGCATCGGGGCCGTGGTTATGCGCAATCTTTTAAGTGGCGGATTGGCTGGTCCCATTCTTCCGGTGAACCCTAAATACAAGGCTGTGGCTGGAGTTTTGGCCTATCCTTCAGTACAAAACCTGCCCCTGGCCCCGGATCTGGCCATTATCTGCACCCCTCCAGGCACAGTGCCTGACTTTGTGCAGCAGCTGGGAGCCAAGGGCACCAAGACCGTACTCATTATGAGCACGGATCTGGACAGGATCCAGGACCAGAACGGACAGAGCCTGCATCAAAGAGTGCTGCGCACTGCCCGGGAACACTCCATGCGCATCCTGGGACCTAACTGCCTGGGAGTGATCATCCCCCGCTCCGGCCTGAACGCCAGCTTCGGACACACTGACCTATTGCAAGGCAAGATCGCTTTTGTCTCCCAGTCAGACTCCTTAGGCATAGCTGTCCTGGATTGGGCTGGCTCCAAAGGCATCGGCTTTTCCCACTTCATTTCCCTTGGGGATTGCGCTGACATCGACTTTGCTGACGTGATAGACTACCTGGGCGGAGATCCCCATTCCAGCTCCATCCTGCTTTATATCGAAAGCATCCAGAACGCTCGCAAGTTCATCTCCGCAGCCCGCTCCGCATCCAGGAACAAGCCCTTGGTGGTTATCAAAAGTGGAGGGCTAAATGAACCCAGAAGCAGGACCGCCCTGCCTGGAGAGGATCAGGTCCCCACGGATGACATCTATGACGGCATCTTCCGCAGGGCTGGCATGCTGCGAGTCTTTGACGTGGCAGAGCTGTTTGACGCTGTAGAGACCATGGCTAAATACAAGCCCCTGCGCGGGGACAGGCTGGCCATATTGAGCAATGGAGGGGGGCCGGCCATGATGGCCTGGGACATCCTGGACAGCCAGGGTGGACGTATGGCCAGTCTCTCGGAGCAGACCATCCAGAATCTGCAGCAAGCCCTGCAGGACGAGTTCTTTGGCCAGAATCCGGTCCGGGTCATAGATCACGCCTCCAGCGAGACCTATGCCCAGGCCCTGGAGATCCTGCTCAAGGACCAGGAAGTGGACGCAGTCATGGTCATCCATGTGCCCACAGCCTTTGCCTCTAGCGAGGATATCGCAGGCACAGTAGTCAATACCATAGGCAAGAGCAGGAAAAATGTGATCACTGTCTGGCTGGGGGAAAAGGACGCGGCCCAGGCCAGGAGGATATTCGCCCTGGCCGGGATCCCCACCTATGAGACCCCGGACCAGGCCGCACGGCTGTTCATGGACATGGTCCGCTACCGCCGCAACCAGGAACTGCTCATGGAGACTCCGGACTCCGTGCCCAAGGAGTTCACCCCTAATCCAGAGGCAGCCCGGGCTATTGTCCGCCAGGCCCTGGAAGAGAACCGGGAGCAGCTGAGCCCGGCTGAGACCAACGAAATCCTCTCCATCTATACCATTCCAGTGGTGTCCACCAGGCTGGCTGCTGACGCAGAAGAGGCCTCCCTGATCGCCAGGGAGCTGGGCTTTCCGGTAGCCCTGAAGCTGGCCTCCCCGGATATCCGGGACAAGCTGAGCGCAGGCGCTGTGGCCCTGGATCTGGAGTCCTCCCAGGACATCCTCAAGGCAGCTCGGGCTATGCTGGCCAGGATTATCAAGAGCTACCCAGAGGCCAGGATCAATGGCTTCACCCTGCAGAGGATGGCTAGGCGGCCTGCTGCATATGAGCTTAAGGCAGGGATAGGCCTAGACCCTGATTTTGGCCCGGTGCTGATCTTTGGCCAGGGCGGGGCTGCTGGCCAGGCCTACAAAGACCTTGCAGTGGGCCTGCCCCCTTTAAACATGACCTTGGCCAAGGAGCTGATCCAGCACACCAGGGTCAGCAAGCTCCTGCAGGGCTATGGCAGCACACCTGCTATAGACCAGGAGGCCCTGCGCCTGACCCTGGTCCAGCTCTCCCAGCTGGTGATTGATCTCCCTGAGATCCAGGGCGTAAACATCAACCCCATGCTGGCTGATTCCCATGGGGTCCTGGTACTGGATGCCCAGATCCAAATCAGCCCAGCCAGGGTCTCAGGCCCGGAAAGGCTCTCCATCCGACCCTATCCAGAACATCTGGAAGAGACAGCAGTCCTGCCTTCAGGGCTAAAAGCCCTGCTTAGGCCTATCAGGCCCGAGGACGAACACAGGCACCTGGAGTTCATCAACAAGCTCTCCCCTGAAGACCTCAGGCTGCGCTTTTTTGGGTTTGTACACGAGTTCTCCCATTCCCAGCTGGCCCAGTTGACCCAAATAGACTACGACCGGGAGATGGCCTTTATCGCCTGTCTTCTAGAGGACGGCACCCAGAAGGAAACTGTGGGAGTGGTGCGCTGTTTCTTTGACCCGGACAACATCTCTGCGGAGTTCGCCATAGTGGTCCGTACTGACCTCAAAACCAAAGGCTTGGGCAGCCTGCTTTTGGACAAGATGGTCAGATACTGCAAGCAAAGGGGCACCAAGGAGCTCACAGCCTATACCCTGCGGGAGAACTCCGGCATGAAGGCCCTGGGCAGGAAGTTCGGCTTCAAGATAGAAACAGACCCGGAGGATGGAGAAACTATCATCCTCAGGCTGGATTTGACAGAAAAGGACTAACGAGCTTAATTTATATAATTCCCCCCTAACCCCTTAAAAGCTGGGCATAGCACACGCTTGATACCGTGGAAATATAACATACTGAAAATTAAGGACAATTTCGTTTAACAACCCTCCCCTAACCCCTCCCTGGCCAGGGAGGGGAACCTGAATCCGATGCTCATGCTTTTGATCCTGTTATCAATATTTAGAAGTTCCCCCTCTGATTCCCCTCCCTTTTAAGGGAGGGGTTAGGGGAGGGTCCTCAGCAATCCATCATAATTAGAGCCAAGATCAGGCATACAGCCGCAGAAATTCACCAGTGGCGGAATCCTGGTCCTGCCTGATCTCCTCCGGGCTGCCCTGGGCC